>NZ_ADXM01000001.1:0-3741 GCF_000179255.1 Synechococcus sp. CB0205 | reverse complement strand
GACCGCTAATAAGTGCACTAGCACTATTCCAGGGTGACCAGGATGCAGGCTGGTAATTAAGACTCAGCTGAGCGTTATCAGTAATACGATCAGTCCATGCATTGGCTGCCAAAAGTTTTGCCGTCAGAACGTCGGCGTCGGCTTCAGCTCTGAGGCGAGCCGCAAAAACCAAATCCAGACCAAGGGTAGCCAGGCTCAAGCGACCACTCGTGATCGCCTCAGACCAATAAGTGAGACCATCGGAGTCACCATTGCGGCCAAAGAGATTCAAGTAAAGGGAATTGACCTGCGAACGAATATCATGGTTCAAAAGGGTCTGCTGAAATTCTGGCTGGCCAAAGACCATACGGCTAAAAGCTGCTTGGTCAACACCTTGGGAAACCCAGTAATTGAGGCCGTCTGGGTCGGCAGGGCGGCCAAAGTAGCAGATATAGAGGAGCTGAAGGTCGTCGCGAGGAGTAGTCATGGCAGCATGACTAGGAATCGAAGAGCGACTTCACGAGCTCTATCTGCGCTGGAAGACAATGGGTTTTCAGATCGTAACCGGATACAACTGAAGCACGTGCACGATGACGCATGGAAGCAAAGCGTTCTGGGCTCTGGATCACTGAGACCACTGAAGAAGTAAGCCTATCTTGATCAAAGAAGTCTACAAGTAGACCATTATTCTCATGCTCAATCACTTCGCGAACAGGCTCTGTATCACTTCCGACTACAACACAGCCCGTAGACAAGGCTTCGAGACAGCTCCAGCCAAGGACAAAAGGATAGGTATAATAGACGTGACAAGAGCTGACCTGAAGCAAGCGTCGATAGACGTCGTAAGAGGTGTTACCGACAAAGAAGAGGCGATCAAGGTCGAGCTCAGTCGCAACCTCATCGAGAAAGATGGACTTCCACGTTTTGCCTTCTGGAGCGGCTGCGCCGTAGCTGACCCCATCACCGCCGACAATCACGGTGATGAGATTCGGACACAGCCGCTGAATCTCGGGAAGAGAACGCATCAAGCGATGGTACCCGCGGTAGGGCTCAAGATTGCGGTTGACAAAAGTTAGAACCGGTTGATCATGAGTTAGTGTGATCCTGCGAATTCCAGACAGTGAAAGAGAGGCTTGTGGATCTGGACTTAGCAACGCAGTATCGATGCCATCGTGAATAACTCGAATCCGTTGTTGGCACCACTGCGGATAAGTCTGTGCCTGAAAATGAGTTGGGGATAAGCCAGCGGCCATCTCCTCCAAACCCATCAGGGCAGCAGCGGACTTACTGTGCACACGAGCTTGCTCTTGCCACTTCGATAGAGCTGAGAACTCAGGGTCAAAACCTACGTCCAACCCCTGAGCGCGGTAAAAGAACTCAAGGAAGTGCAGCTGCGGCACATCTGGCCAGATTTGCTTGAGGAACAACAGCTCGCCCCAACCAGGGTGACCAATGATCAGATCAGGGGTCCATCCCTGGTTCCGCAGGCGCTCTGCCTGTTCTGCAACACAGTGAGCTCGGATGAGCTTGGTCTCGTAGTCGTGGGCCCAAGGGTGTGCCTGCAAAGTAGTGCCGCGTTGAGGGCTCCAACTCTCAACAGGGATGCCTGAGATGGTCCGAAAGGGTGCCGAAGACGCTGAATGGTGATAAAGAGCTCGAACGTCATAACCCAGCCTCTGAAGAGCCGGTGCTAGATGTTTAAATTGACCAGGAAAGTTTTGGTGAATAAAGAGTAGACGCTGCGTAAGAGCTGAAGGGGACGTCGCAGCCATCAGATCAGAGCTTACGCAACGAATCAGTCTTGCTCTGCAAACCTCCTAGCAGCAATTGCATGTAAGAGACCTTACGGAGTTTGATATTGGCGGTAAGACTCATGCCCACCTGAAGAGGCAACTGTTTGCCATCCTTAAGTCGCAGCGATTGGGAGGACAGACTGATATCCGCTGGATAGCGATAATCGGGCTTGTTCATCGCTGGCTCAGGAGGAATTGCATCTGAGCCAATGCGCTTCACAAGGCCGTGAACAACTCCGAAGTCAACTGAGGGATAAGAGTCAATGGAAACATCAACAAGTTTACCGACGCTCACGAAACCAATCTTGCTGCTGGGGATTTCAACTTTTGCTTGAAGGAGGCCAGCGGGAACAATTTTTAGAACAGGTTCACTTCCCTGAGCCACGAAACCAGCTGACTTTGGTTTGAGGTCGTATACATAGCCAGACTCAGGGGATCGTATAAGCTGATAGCGGAGAATCACCTGGCTCTCAATAATTTGTGATCTGAGATCAGCTATTTGTGATTTAAGCTCACGTATCTGCTGTTGAAGGATAAGCTGCTTGCGACGATCGTCAACCTTGGAGATGGAAATCTGACCTACGATATCTTCAACTTTTGTTCGAGCTTCAAGAGCCTGAAGCTCGCCGACGCCTCCAACCTTTGCGAGAGACTCATAACGTTTCATCACTTCGGTAGAGTTGTCAAGACGGTTCTTAAGCATGGCCTGCTCTCGCGCTCCTAGAGCAACAGAACGATCAAGTTCATTGACCTTTAGGGCGAGCTCCTGCTCTTTGAAGCGCAAGGCGTCTTCGCTTCGTTTCAATTTGCTCGATGTAGCTTCAGTATCAAGACGAATCAGAACATCGCCCTTTTTCACCATCTGCCCTTCCTTAACAAGTATATCTTTAGCAACGCCCTGCACAGGCATCTGCACGTCCTTGACACTTCCGATTGGCTCAAGTTTTCCTGTGGCCACTACAACCTCCTCGGTCTGGGCTAAAACCAGCCAGGCAATGCCCAGCAGACTCCCGCTGATCAAGGTCCAGGTGATGGTTTGAGGCCAGAAAGGGGAGGATTCAACCAAGACTTCCTGATGTTCCGTTTTAACACGCTGCTCAAGCAGGTTTTGAGCACTCTGGAGAGAGCGATTCAAGCGAGTTGCAAGCTGTTCGAGTATCACTGGTCTCTTCATGATGACTCCTGCTGGCAGTACAAAGCATAGTAGCGACCCCGAAGATCTATTAATTCACTATGAGTACCAATTTCGGCAATCGATCCTTGGTGCATCATGATGATCTTATCTGCGTTTCGAATTGTACTTAGCCGATGCGTGATAAAGAAAACAGTGCAGCCCTTAAGTGCGGAGCGCAAGTTGTCACATACTCTCCTCTCAGTATCGTAATCCAGAGCGCTAGTGGCCTCATCCATAACCAGAAGCTTAGGTCTTGAGAGCAGGGTACGAGCAATGGCAATTCTCTGTCTCTGACCACCTGAAAGTCCTGCGCCACGCTCACCGACATCAGTGCTGTATCCGGCTGGAAGGTCCATAATGAAATCATGCGCGTTGGCAATGCGTGCAGCGGTAACAACAGCTTCACTGGAAGCATTTGGGTCGGTAAGGGCTATGTTTTCGCTGACAGTTCCGGCAAATAAAAGGGGTTCTTGGGGTACGATGCCGATTTGGCGGCGCAGGGAATAGAGTTCGACTTTTGAGATATCATAGTCATCGATCTTGATAGAGCCAGATTGAGGCTGATAAAGCCGAGGTAGAAGTTTCATCAATGTGCTCTTTCCGCTACCACTTTGACCCACGACTCCCACAAATGTGCCAGGGGCTATATCTAGATTGATGCGGTTAAGTATTAAAGGCTGTGACTGAGAGAATTGAAAAGATACATCCTCAAACTTGACGCGACCATCGATTCCAGGGAGAGGGATATTTGCTTGATCCTTCTCAGAAGACTCCTGTGGTGTATCGATAATGTCA
>NZ_ADXM01000002.1:0-1358 GCF_000179255.1 Synechococcus sp. CB0205 | reverse complement strand
CCCCCGTCAATTCCTTTGAGTTTCACACTTGCGTGCGTACTCCCCAGGCGGAACACTTAACGCGTTGGCTACGACACCGAGGGGGTCGATTCCCCCGACACCTAGTGTTCATCGTTTACGGCCAGGACTACAGGGGTATCTAATCCCTTTCGCTCCCCTGGCTTTCGTCCATGAGCGTCAGTTATGGCCCAGCAGAGCGCCTTCGCCACTGGTGTTCTTCCCGATATCTACGCATTTCACCGCTACACCGGGAATTCCCTCTGCCCCTACCACACTCTAGTCTGTCAGTTTCCACTGCCGAAATGGAGTTAAGCTCCACGCTTTAACAGCAGACTTGACAGACCGCCTGCGGACGCTTTACGCCCAATAATTCCGGATAACGCTTGCCACTCCCGTATTACCGCGGCTGCTGGCACGGAATTAGCCGTGGCTTATTCATCAAGTACCGTCAGATCTTCTTCCTTGATAAAAGAGGTTTACAGCCCAGAGGCCTTCATCCCTCACGCGGCGTTGCTCCGTCAGGCTTTCGCCCATTGCGGAAAATTCCCCACTGCTGCCTCCCGTAGGAGTCTGGGCCGTGTCTCAGTCCCAGTGTGGCTGATCATCCTCTCAGACCAGCTACTGATCGATGTCTTGGTAGGCCTTTACCCCACCAACTAACTAATCAGACGCGAGCTCATCCTCAGGCGAAATTCATTTCACCTCGCGGCATATGGGGTATTAGCGGTCGTTTCCAACCGTTATCCCCCTCCTGAGGGCAGATTCTCACGCGTTACTCACCCGTCCGCCACTAACCCGAAGGTTCGTTCGACTTGCATGTGTTAAGCACGCCGCCAGCGTTCATCCTGAGCCAGGATCAAACTCTCCGTTGTAGATCAAATCCTATTGACTGCTCGCGCAGCCTCAATTTGATTTGCTTCACCCACTCCAGCACTGGCGCACTGTCGCAGTTGATGCCACTTCCTCTGACAGAAGCGTTCAAAGAGTGCAAAACAAAATTTCTTTCGTTCAGACTTTCCAGGATCTCAGATCCGGTCGTTGCTCCACTCACTGCACACCGACACAACCCTTGACCGTGAAATCAAAAGATCATGCAAGCAATGAGCTTCCACAACTAAAAAATTTTTGACGGGACCTCACACCCTCACTGCATCTTCGTTAACCACTCACCTCAGCCTCTCAGCTTCAGCTCGCGACTAACGCAGTGAAAGCGTCAGTTCCTAAACGTTCAGTTGTCCAGGTGCTCCGATCGCCACACGCTTTTCAGCTCGACCCTCTCAGGTCTTTCGGGCTCTCGGTCCGCGGCCTCGCGACCGCTTGTTGAACTTACATCACCGAGTTCCCTCGGCTTTCGGTTC
>NZ_ADXM01000003.1:0-1363 GCF_000179255.1 Synechococcus sp. CB0205 | reverse complement strand
TCCCTGAGGTACTGTAACTTGATGTCTGGAAATTTGTCTGAGGTTTGCGCTTTGAGTCGATTTCCTGGGGGGCATGCCCCCCAGGAAATCGCGGCGCCATCGTGCTATCCCATGGAGTTGGAAAACATTCATGGAGGAAGCAAATGGACCTACGACACACTACGACGATTGAGGCCGTTTTGGAACATCTGATCGCAAACGGGGCAACCGATCTGGGGCGGGTCTTTGGCCAGCTCTTTGAACTTGCGATGCAGATCGAGCGCGAACAGCATCTGAAAGCGGCCCACTACGAACGAACGCCTGAGCGGCAAGGCTACGCCAACGGCTACAAGTCCAAGCGGATAGACACCCCTGCTGGGACCGTCACCGTTCAGGTCCCAAAGACGGCCGGTCACGGGGACGACCCGTTCTATCCTCAGGCGTTGGACCGCGGTCAGCGGTCTTCGCGCGCTGTCATGCTTGCCGTGGCCGAGATGTACATCAAGGGTGTTTCCACGCGCCAGGCCGAAGACGTGATGCGGGAGTTTGGGATCGAAAGCTTGTCCTCGACCCAGGTCAGCCGGGCCACCAAACTGCTGGATGATGAATTGGCCGCCTGGCGCAACCGTCCCCTCGGGCTTATGAAATACCTGATCCTGGATGCGCGCTACGAAAAAGCCCGCCACGACGGCGTTGTGCGCGACGTCGCAGTGCTTTCAGCCATCGGGATAGGAGCAGATGAGCGCAGACACGTTCTGGGCCTCTCTGTGGCGCTCTCCGAGGCTGAGGTCCATTGGAGGGCCTTCCTGGAGAGCATGCAAGCCCGTGGCATGCGGGGCACGACCTTCATCGTCTCTGATGATCATGCCGGGCTGAAGGCCGCTCGCCGTGCGGTGCTGGGGGCAGCCACCTGGCAGCGCTGTCAATTCCATCTGGCTCAGAACGCCGTGCAGCATGGGCCCAACAACGACATCAGAAAACGTATCGGGAAACAGCTCAGAGCTGTCTGGAATGCATCTTCGCTTGAAGCCGCCGAGGCCGAACTGACCACCCTTGTGGCCAGCTACCGCGACAAGCATCCGGGATTCGCCGATTGGCTGGAAAACAATGTGCCCGAGGGACTCGCTGTCTTCACCTTGCCAGAGGCGCACCACAAACGCATGCGCACATCGAACGGCATCGAACGACCGATCCAGCAGGAACTAAAACGGCGCACATCAAAGGTCAGGGTCTTTCCAAACCTCGACTCATTGGAGCGCCTCTCAACCGCGGTGCTCGTCGAAATCGACGAAAAATGGGAAACCGAAACCAAGGCATATATCAAATGGGAACAGCTCGATGAATGAAACCTTCACGGCAATTTCCAGACATCAGGTTGCGTAAT
>NZ_ADXM01000004.1:0-1274 GCF_000179255.1 Synechococcus sp. CB0205 | reverse complement strand
CTGCGCAAGGCGGCCGTTCTTCGATAAACCGAAGACGTAGCGCAGCCCGTGCCTGTCACACAGGTCCAGCACCTCGGGGGTGCAGTAGTGGCTATCGGCCCGCAGCAGAATTTCTGTCTTGGGCCAATGCTTGCGGATCTCCCGGATCAACCGACGGATATGGGCCGCGCTTTCGGCCCCCTTGGGGCGGCGGGCCGGGCGCAGCAGTGTCCCGACGAGCCGACCTTCGCCGTCGAAGACGACGATCGGCTGGAAGCCGAACTCGTCGTAAAACGCATTGAACAGACGCAGCTGCTGATGGCCATGAACCGCGTCAAAGGTGTCATCGATATCGAGCACGATCCGGCTTGGAGCGCGCGCAAAAGACTGGCAGTAGAACCGGACCATCTCGCGGCCCATGCGGATGGAGGGCGCAGGCATCAGGCAGGTTCTCCATGCGCGAGATCGTCGGCTGTGAACACAAGGCCGGCCCCGTTTCCGGGCCACGCTCCAGCGCGATCCTGAAGCTAGGATCGTGCCGCAGGGCTGTCGCATCATTGCCGTCTTCATACCCCGCCGCGATCATCATGACCCGGAAACGTATGATGTCGCACAGGCTGTGCTGAACTTTCACGGGATCGCGCAGATCATTCAGGCAATCGGCAAGCCGCTGCGCTAGACCCGCCTTGCGCTCGATCTCGCGAAGCAGGGTAAGTCCGGCGTCAGAGCTCATGTCAGCACCGTCAAACCCGAGCAGGATCGGCTTGCCATTCAGGGGTGACAGGCGAGGCATGGAGGGCGTAGATTGGGCCATGGCGGAGGTCGTCCTGCTGAAAATTGCATGTTTGGCGTTAGCACCCAAAACATACGGTGTTTCAGATGGTTACGCTACCTCCGCCGCCTTCTGGTGAATTATTCGGGTTAACCGGTTTTATTCAAGCGGAAGGACGGTCTGCAATGATACAGAACCTGCTCGGACGGAAGAAAAAGGCAACGCGGCAAGAAAAAATTCTGTCCGAAATCGACCGGCTGATCTCATGGAAGAAATTGGCAGCCTGCGCTGAAACTTGCCTGGATGAAGCGCCCGACTGCATCAGGGTAAACCGGAATTCGTTGGAAAGCCTGGTTCGTATCGAAGTTCTGCACCGGTGCTTTGGCATTTCCCGCAGCGACCTGATGGTAACCGGGTCCGAGACACCAGAACAAGACGGCGCGACCGCTTTGTGCGATTCCCGGCCCGTGCTGAACGAAGACGACGTCGAAAACTTTTACAAGATTATCGCGGATTGCAGCAA
>NZ_ADXM01000005.1:0-1219 GCF_000179255.1 Synechococcus sp. CB0205 | reverse complement strand
GGGGCCAGCTCGGCCTCCACGCGATCGACATTGTCCATGAGCGCGTCCATGGCGCGCAGGAGGTGGTGGTGCTCGACTTTGGCGGGCATCTCGGGCATGGCCACGGTGTCCAGCCAGCGCAGGCAGCCGAGTTTGCTCATGGGATCGCACAGGCGGTTGAAGACCATGGCCCGCACGAGGGCATCTGCCTCGATCCTGCGCCGCCCAGACCGCATGGCACGACCAAGGGCGCGGTCGAGGCCAAGATCCTTCCAAAGCTCGTGCAGGGCGAAGACGTTACCATAGGCCTTGGAGCTTTCGATCTCGACGGGAAACGCCGTGTTGTCGCTCCGCCCGATCGCCCTGTTCAAACCGTTGATCAGGGGATCGAGCTTGGCGGGGTTCAGATCTTCGAGTCGGCCAAGGTTGGCGACGACCCGATGGCGGACCTTGCCCTCTTCGTTGCGATAGCCCTCGACCAGTTGCAGGTACTGGCGCCCGCCGGATCTCGTGATCTTGGTGTACATGTCGCAACATTACGAGACGATGTGTAATGCTTCAATGACTCAATGCGCCATAACGTGCCACAACAGGATTCTCGCCAAAATCTGACCCTCCACACACGGAAAGCCCTTATTTCATTGAAGTCCGCATCGCCAAACCGGGCTCAAATCCATCGCGAAGTGTCGAAGTTGGGGGGACGGGCCGACCCGACGCTTCACCAAAGCGTTTCGCGCGGCCCGAGGCTCCATTTCAAAGGACCTCGACATAGAAAGTTGACCGGTCAGAGTCCGCGTCGGCTCGTGATGGTACTGATGCGAAAAATGGTACCACCTTCGCGGCTATCAGGTCTGAGGCGCAGCAGTCCGCTGCCCCGTCTGCGAAACGACCCGTGGGTCGACAAGTATGTCATCTAGGGGGTGAGGATGCAGCTCATGCCAGCGCGCTTGCGCGGCGAACGCAACAGCGTTCTCTTCCACCCACCGACGACTACCTGCGGGCGCATTTCGTGTCGGAGCAGCGTGCTCCCTCGGCTTGTCGACCATACCCAACTCCTCCACGGCACTATGGGTGGAGTACTACCAAAGGGACCACTTCTGGAACCCGAAATCCGGTCTTGATGAGTTCTTATCCTGCCGATCACGTTGCGAAAAAATATTTCGCAACAACAACTTAGATGTGGAAAACCCTCGAGATTCTCTTTGGCGCTTTCATGCTGTGAGGCCATGTTCTCTGCAGT
>NZ_ADXM01000006.1:0-1158 GCF_000179255.1 Synechococcus sp. CB0205 | reverse complement strand
AACCCGGTGTCGAGGGCAGTTTCTTTTGAGGACATCAAGCAAGCCTGTCATTGGTCACGCCCGGGCAACCTCGGCTTTCAGAGCCGCCAGACCAGGCGGCTCCGGAACCGGTGCAAAGGGCGTAATGGAAATCCGGTTCTCCCCACCCCACCTCAAACGCACCTTGTCATTGTCCGGCAAAGTCGCACTCAGAAGGTGAAGCTCCTGTTCCAACTCAGCCTTCACGCCAGCCACAAAGCTCTGCGCGTCACGTGACAGCCCCAGATCGGCGTAGTAGGCGTCACGCCGTTCAGAAAAATCTCCCGGCAGATCATCATCCGGATTGCGGTAGCGGTCAGCGCCCTCAATCCAGATTTCCTTCGCGCGGACACGGTCTCGCAGCTGCGTCAGCACACAGAGCTCGAAGGACACGACGTTAACCCGGCCATGCTCATCTATGACGGCTTGACGCCACTTTCCCGGGATGATCCCAGACGGGATGTCATCTTCTGTAACAACACGGCGACCAGAAGCTGCAAACCTGGCAATCTGGTCCAAGGCTGTCAGTATCGGGTGCCACACCGCGTTGTTCGAGCAAAACCGCAATGCCTTGAGCAGGGGTGGCAGCATACGGCGGTAGTGGCTGGCATACGAGTTGCGCATGGTCTGTTGGATGCGCGCATCCAAGGTGCCCTTGGCGCGATGTTCGTCGATGACTGCCCGGAGTTTGGCCGCTCCGGCGATAGGGAAGATGACATCTTCGATCCGACCCTCAGGATGCTCCAATGCCACTGTAGCTATATCAACAAGCAAACGCTCCTTGCCGTGAACCGCACCTATATCTGCCGCAATGCCTTGAATAACCTTGCGACGAGACCGTGTTCCCAGACGATGGACCACCTCCAGGAGCTGGTCAATGAGCCCATCGATCAGCTGCGATCGACGGTACATCAGGTAGACAGCCAACAGCCCGAGCCGCCGCTCTGGGGCGTGGCGGCGCATTTCCGAGGCGGTTTCACCTTCCACCTGACGCGCAAGGCGCGTTACCCAACCGCGCTCAACACTGGTCAGAAATTCCAACGGAAGCCCAAGCTCCTCGACAAAGGACGCTTTTGCGCGGCCAGTAGCACGCTGTCGAGTGTCGCGGCTCCGACATCATCCTTCAGCCGTTGAAAACCC
>NZ_ADXM01000007.1:0-34651 GCF_000179255.1 Synechococcus sp. CB0205 | reverse complement strand
AGGGCGATGCTCTCAAACCTTGATTTCCCTGCAAGCAATGTCTCCGTTTGCGAATCAAGAGAAGACAGGAGCGCAACAGCTCATCTCATGCTCCCCTTGAGAATCCGAATCAATTATTAATCCTAAAGCAGATCTGCATTTCTCCTCTCTCAACATGACGAAAAGGCATCGTTATCTCAGAGAGACAAGTCCGTCTGCACCATGGCTGTCTTGATCCAAAGCCGCTCCAGCACCGAAGAGTCTTGGCAAGACGAGGGCAGCAAAAGAAATCATTTCAAGGCCTACTTGACAGCACTGGCGAAATCACGCGTCACAGGCCGCGTCTATCGACTGGTCACTAGCGACGGAGGCGTCCTTGAGCAGATCGGCGAGCCTGCCTGCGACGACACACCTGATCGCAATGCTCAGGTGTACTAGTCCGCTAAAGCCTTGGGACTGCCAGCTGCAAGCACCGCCGCTCAAGAGGGACAAGGCGCAGCACGCAAACAATTGCAAATTTGTATCATTTGTCTCAGGCTTGTCTCTTTTCGAGGCGCTAGGGCTGGCTTCGGTTGCGAAAGTCTTGATGGATCTCCGATTCGTCCCGTCTGAACCAGCTCCAGGAAAAGGAACACTTCAACCTCTGGGGCGCAATGAATACCGCGTATGCGGTCCTGCTGGATGCACTGTCGTGAAGGGCTATGCCAACGCCCTGTACTTGAGCCGAAACGTCCCGGAGGCCGACGCCAAAGGCGATGGAGGCGAACAACTTCCTCCCTATTGGGGAAGTCGCGACGGGTTCCCCTTGCATTCCTGAGCTGACCAAGGCCTTAACCGGACCGGAACGTTTCAGTTCTTCCTCGCACCGCCCGAGCGCTCCAGAGGGGGCGTTTTTTTGTGTGCTTGCTCTGCTTGAGGAGGCCTAGGTACTTCGGCTGATTGCGCCACGTCAGATCGGCGTCATAGGAAAGACCTGCGCTTTTTTGACGAAGAGACGCCGTCCTCTACTGGCTTCCGGTAGGGGATTTTTTCAGTTTGTATAGCCAAGAACCTTCCCCGAGATCGCAGTGGCATACCGGAATTGAGGCGACTCTCTTCGTCAAGACATCGCCTCATGGGGCGAGGTGCATCTCGCCCCACCCCAATCTTTGGACCAAGGGTTGCACCGACGGCAAGACCAAGGCCATAACCGCTGAGGACACGGTCCGAGAGAACCCCGTGATCCGAAACGGGGGAGTGCCAAGCTCCCCCAATCCAACACTCCCGCTACTGAGCAGTGGTTCAGCTCGCTGGCCACAAAAAAACCGCGGATTCCCAGCCGCGGTTCGAGTTCCCATTTGCCGACCCCATCGAAGCGCTCCCGGTCGGGGTTGCCATGGGTACGTCTACTCAGGACTTGGAGACGTCTTTCTTTTTGAGAACGCAGCCAGCCACCCCACAGACGACTTCGTAGGCCTCCTGGCTTTTCTGGCTGAGGACTTTTTTGGTGTAGGCCCGTTTGGATCCCCCTTGGGTGAGGCGGTCCATTGATTGCATCAGGCGCTTTTTGATCGAGCGCAGGCGTTGAAGGGCCATGGATTGGGCGGCATCCATCCCACCTCTAGCGCCTGATCGCCCCAGGTGGCTGCGGCTTCACTCTGTGGTGGGGTGATCCTGGGCATTTCGCAACTCAACGGCCAGTTCCTGTAGGCCGAAACCGGCGAGGGCCAGGAGAATCACCAGCCCCGCCAGCCCCAAGAGTCCGTCTTCCAACGCTTCTCTTCGACTGGTCCTGTCGTAGCCATCGCCGCTGGCTGCTGCCACCGCTGTTTGCGTTCGCTCCTTTGGGTTGGCCGAATTGGAGCAGCGTTCCTAGACCGGGGGCACGCGCTTCAAGGGATCCAGTCCGTGTTTCATTCCCCCCACGCTGTGCCAGCCCATGGCTCCAGGGGAGAGTTGCAGTTGGCGTCTCTGCGTTGCCAACTGCAGCTGCACTGTTCTGGTTGCCCCTTCGTCAAGGGCGATCCGAGCTGCCATGGGTTCTGCAGCCTGCATGGGGCGGTGCTGAGTCCCCAGTCCCAGTTCTGGAAAGCCTGCAACGGCCGTTTCTCCAGGCCCGTCTTAGCCTAGGGGCACGCCGTGGTTCGGCCTTGCTTTCATCTCTCGATTCCAGCGATTGACCTGCAACGCAGTCATGGCTGGTACGTCCAGGCCTTGGACTGCCAGCCTGGGCGCAGGAGTGAGCAGGCCTCGATTCTTGACTTCCAGGGCCACCAGTTGGTCTTGCAACACACGCCCCAGCGTCTGGAGCCTGGGCAGCCTGGGATCTATCCCCGACATTTCGGGCTGGTCTTTGAGACCTTCACCCGTTGGGAGCAGCTGAGGCTGCAGCTGGAGCGCAGGGGCTGCCTCTTCTCTGTGCCCCCCAAGTGCCGCTACTCCGGTGGTCCGCTGGAGCATCACACCCTGTTTGTTCAGGATCCCAGTGCCAACTGGCTGGAGTTCAAGCACTACACCCACAGCGAAGCGGTGTTGGGCTGCAGGGATCAGCCCCAGGTCGGCGACCAGGACCTGCGCTAAGCGGCAATGGGCATTAACTCGGATTGCCCTGAGCCTGGGGTGGTCCGATGCTGGGCCCATCGATCTCGGAGGCGGATGTGACCGACACTCCACCGAACCAGTCCTCAGGAGCGAGCTGACCGAAGGCCCCTGCTCCAACAGTCTTCTACCGCTTGTGAGCGGGCCGTCAGTTTTGACGGCACTCCATCTGCACCGCCTGAGGTGCCCCAGGAGACCCACCGCTCGACACCTGGATCCTTGGCCCCAGGTGTGCCTCCTTCAGAAGCTCCGACCGAATCCATTGCTCGAAGCCGGTGCCCTTGGGTGCCGGCTTTGTTGTTGTCAGAACTTCCCCAGCTCCCGCTGAGCGCGGGGTCTCTGGGGGGCTGGGGCGTTGGCGGCTGGCCGTGGTGCGGGACTCGTCGCCGCTTGAGGAGCTGTGGCTGGGGAGGGAGTCGTGCACTGGTTGTCCTTGAAGGCCAGCACCAAGACGGCCGTCGAGAGCAGGGAGACCGCGACCGCATTGGCGACGTGCAATTTCATGGGCCGATGCAGCCAAATCAGGGCGTCGTACTCAGCATGGAGAGGAATCTCGCGCTGCGCTGCGTGTCTGCCGCTGATCTCAAAGCGTTCCTGTCCAAGGTGGGGAACAACCAGGCCATTCGCGACCGCATCCACGCCGCGACGGGTGTGGATGACATCCTCTCGATCGCCCAGAGCCATGGCTTCAACCTGAGCAAACCGGCGGTGCTCAGGGCCCATGGCGAGGCACTATCCCAAGCCGATGACGCTCAGCTTCAACGGGTGAACACCTGGGGTGATGCCCTGATTCACTGTTTTGGCGTGGCCGACTCGGACTGAGCGCCCCAGAAGCTGCTCCAGACCTCCAGTTCCTCCAGGGACATCACCCCTTCACGCCGCTCTTCCTGGTAGTCCCAGGTCGGATAGGCGCGGACCTTGGCGGCCATGCAGCGCTTGCGGCCCTCCTCTTCTTTGTCGCACTCCACGTAGGGCAGGAGTTCGATGGCCTCCACGCCGAAGAGTTCTTTTTGGGTGTTGCAGTGGGGGCACCACCAGGCTCCATAGACCACAAACCCCTGGGCCTTGAGGTGTTTGGCCAACTGTTGCTGCCGAGCCGTGGAGGCGCGTGCGGCCGCGGGCTGCTCTTCGGCGGCATGCGCCGCGGGTAGAAGTGCCGGTGTGCTGATCAGCAGCCCCAGGCTCAGGGCCAGGCGTCCCAGGACTTGGACGCTGCGGGGGCCAGCCATGGCGCTTGAACAACAGGTGGCCGCACCCTAAGGGCGATGGCGGAGCTGGTCACGCGTTCGGCCTTCCGCCTGTTTTCCCCCTCGCTCAATCCACCCCGCTGCTGGGACACTGAGGGGGCCGTTGATAGGTCCTTCCCAGCTGCTGCGATGAGCGCCAACGGTTACCGCGACTATTTCAAGGTTCTGGGCGTTGAGCGTGGCGCTGATGCGGACGCGATCAAGAAGGCCTTTCGCAAGTTGGCGCGCCAGTACCACCCGGATGTGAATCCCGGGGATAAGGGCGCTGAGGCGAAATTCAAGGAAGTCAGTGAGGCCTATGAGGTGCTCTCTGACCCCGATAAGCGTCGCCGCTACGAGCAATTCGGGCAGTACTGGAGTCAAGCCGGCGCTGGCCCAGGCCCTGGCGGTGTCGATGTCGATTTCGGCCGCTACGGCAATTTCGATGACTTCGTCAATGACCTGCTCGGTCGCTTTGGCGGGCCCGGCGGTGGGGCTGGCGGATTCCAGGGTGGTGGTTTTGGTGGCGCCCCTGGCGGTTTTGGCGGTTTTGGCTCAGGCTTCCCCGGCGGCTTTGGCAGCGGCGGCTTTGCCGGTGCCCCGGGCCGTCAGGCGGCGCCGGTGAACCTCGATGCCGAGGCCAGCATCAACCTGACCTTCTCGGAGGCCTTCCGCGGTTGCGAGCGCACCCTGGCAGTCAATGACGAGCGCGTTCAGGTGCGCATTCCCGCCGGTGTGAAGCCCGGCAGTCGCCTGCGCCTCAAGGGCAAGGGGAACCTTCAGCCTGGAACCGGCCGCCGCGGCGACCTTTATCTCACCCTTCAGGTTCAGGACCATCCGGTCTGGACCCTCGACGGAGACCAGCTCAAGGCGGATCTTCCCCTGAGCCTCGATGAGCTGGCCCTGGGCGGTGAGGTGCGAGTGGCCACGCCCGATGGAGAAGCGACGGTGACGGTGCCCCCGGCGATGGCCGTCGGCCGGAGCCTGCGGCTCAAGGGCAAGGGCTGGCCGGTCAAGGGAGGTCGCGGTGACCTGCTACTGAGCCTCAGCCTGAAGCAACCGGCGCGCTACAGCGACCAGGAGCGGCAGTTGCTGGAGCAGCTGCGGGCAGCGCGCAGCAGTGACCCTCGAGCCGATTGGATCAGCGCCGCTCGTTTGTAACCCAGGGGCGTCTATGGCAGGGTGCGCCCAGCACTTGCATCGCCGTGAAGCGTCTCCTGCTGGGCTGTCTGCTCTGGGCCTCTGCGCCGGCGGCGATGGCCTACGAGGCCTGGTTGGTGCGCTCCACCTTTGAGCCCCACAAGATCGGCCCCAAGGACGTGGCTGTGACCAAGGTCCCGATGCCGACCCTGAAGGCCTGTATTGCAACGGGACACCGTTGGGTGGCGGCAGCACCCAGTGATCGCAAGACCTCTCGCGGATTCGATTGCATCCCCTACCGCTAGCGCCCCCTGGTGTAGATGTGGGGCTCAACCAGAGCGGGATTGATGGCGAAGCGCCGGAAACTCAACAAAGAGATGGAGGCCGCGATGGTCGTCGCTCAGAGGAAGGTTGAGTTGATGACCGCCAAGATCCGAGATATCCGCGACGAAGATATTCAGAACGAATTCGCCCAGGCCTTCGCCCAGGTGCACGCCTCCCTCTCCCACCTGATCGAGGCCTACAGGGTCAAGGGCTTCTGCGAAGAAACCGAAGGCACCCTCGCGCTCTACAACGGCCTGATGGCGCGTTTTGAAGAGGAGTACGAGCTCTAAACGCCCCCTGTTGGATTCGAACCAACGACCGGCTGCTTAGAAGGCAGCTGCTCTATCCAGCTGAGCTAAGGGAGCTTGGATCTGACGCATTGTGCCAGCTGAGCCAAGGCTTCTATGGTGGTGTGCTGGAGAACGATGTCCACATGCCCGCTCCACGGCTGACTGAAGGCCAAAAAGAGGAGCTGGTTGCTCGCTACCGCCAGGGCGAGACCGCCCAGGCCCTGGCCGCGAGCTACGGCTGCAGCCCAAACACCGTCAGCCGGGTGCTGAAGGCTGGGATCGATCCCGACGAGCTCGCTGAGCTCAAGAAGCAATCCCGCAGCCGCTCGTCTGCCAAGCCCGCAGCCGTTGTTGAAGCTCCAGCTCCTGAGCCCGAGTCCACGACCAGCGAGCTGGAAGAGTCCTCAGACGACGAGGAGGAGGACCCGGGCGTCTTGGCGATCGATGACGCCGATGACTTCGGCGATGACGGCGATGAGGAGACCTACGAGGACGGCGATGACGCTCTTGAGGTTGCACCCCTCGGCGGCGTTCCAGCGGCGGAGCTGATCGATCCGATCCCCCTGCTTCCTGGACTGCTGCCCAGCAGCGTCTACATGCTGGTGGACAAGGTGGTGGAGCTGCAGGCCAAGCCCCTCAACGAATTCCCCGAGCTCGGTTCCTTGCCGGAAGCCGAGCAGGCGCGTCAGGCCCTGATGCTGTTCACCAATCCCCGCCAGGCCAAGCGCCAGTGCGGCCGCAGCCAGCGGGTGATCAAGGTGCCCGACAGCGATGTGCTGCAGCGGCGCTCCTCCTATCTGGTGGCTCAGGGCATCACCCGCCTGGTGGTGGAAGGCGGTCTGCTCTACTCCCTGCCGGAAGCCTGATCACTGCCCGGCAGCAGCAGGGCCGTTGCTGCACCGCCGCTGATCACCCCGATCACCAGGGAGACCCCCAGGAGAAAGCCTGTCGGGAGTTCCGCCGTGCGGCCAAATCCCAGGTTCAGGCGGGTGCGTTGATCCAGGTTCTGGGCGCCCAGACAGAGGATCAACAGCAGCAGCACCCCACCGCCGAGGCTGGCCAGAAGCAGGCGCAGGCGCAGCAGCATCAGGGGGTGTCGTCGTCTTGATGCAGCAAAGCGTAGAGCTCGCGTTTGGCGATGCCCGTGCTGCGGGCCAGTTGGCGAGCGGCATCGTTGCGGCTGAGCCCGCCGCTCACTAGGGCCTGCAGCTGCTCATGCAGCGTCTCATCACTAGGTCGTTCGCTGGCCTTGGTCTCGGCGCCGCCCAGGACCAGTGTGAATTCCCCCTGGGGCGGGTTCAGGCGGAAGTGCGCCAGAGCCTCGCTCAGGTTGGGGCCGACCTGCTGCTCATGGCGCTTGGTCAGCTCCCGGGTGACGGCGATTGGCCGGTCCCCCAGGAGCTCAAGCAGGTCCTCCAGCAGCGCCAGCAGGCGGTGGGGTGCTTCGTAGAAGACCAGTGTCCGCTCCTCTTGGGCGAGGGCCTGCAGGCGAGCGCGGCGGGCGGTGGCCTTGGGGGGGAGGAAGCCCTCAAAGCAGAACCGCCCGCAGGGCAGACCACTGCTCACCAGGGCAGTCGTGGCGGCGCAGGGCCCGGGCACACAGATCACCGTTCGCCCCTGGCCGCGGGCGGCGCTCACCAGTTCCTCGCCGGGATCGGAGATGCCCGGGAGCCCAGCATCGCTGATCACGGCGATCGCTTCCCCGTTCTCCAGGGCCTCGAGCAGCTCCGGGATTCGAGTGGCCTGGTTGTGCTCGTGGAAGCTCACCAGGCGGTTCTTGATGCCCAGGTTGTGCAGCAGCAGGCCGCTGCGGCGGGTGTCTTCGCAGGCAATGCGATCGGCCCCGGCCAGCACGGTCTTGGCCCGGGGCGAGAGATCGCCGGTGTTCCCGATCGGGGTGCCCACCAGATAGAGCACGCCTGCAGCGGGTTCAGCGCCCTGCATCACAATGCTCCTTTGCCCTTCCATGATGCCCGCCGCCGCCTGCTTCCCCCCTGGCATCGAGGAGAAGCAGCTCTTGGCGGACCTGCGCAGGCTCTGCTGGGGTGCCGCCGACATCCTGCTGGCCTATGGCCGCGGCGAGCAGCCCCCCTATGGCTTCCCCAAGGCCCTGAGCGTCGATGAAGGGGGCGAGGGCCCGGTCAGCGCCGCCGATCTGGCGGTCAACCAGTGGCTGCTCGATGGCCTGGCCCAGGCCTATCCGGATGCGGGCTGGACACTGCTGAGCGAGGAGACGGCCAAGGAGCAACTGACCGCCGGGGAACCCCTGGATGCCGAGTGGCTCTGGATCCTCGATCCCCTCGATGGCACCAAGGATTTTCTGCAGGGCACCGGCGAGTACGCGGTGCACCTGGCGCTGGTCCACCGCGGTGAGGCCGTCTTGGGCGTTGTTCTCCAGCCGCTGCTGGAGGACCTCTGGTTCGGCCTGGTGCCCGAGGGCCGCGCCTGGCGGGAGAACCGCGCCGGTGAGCAGCAGCCCGCCCAGCTCAGTTCCCGTCAGGCCCTCTCCGAGATGGTGCTGGTGGCCAGCCGCAACCACCGGGACCAACGGCTGGAGCAGCTACTGGAGGCCCTGGCCCTGGGCGACACCAAGGCCATCGGCAGCGTCGGCGGCAAGGTAGCCACGATCCTGCGGGGTGAGACCGACGTCTACATCTCGCTCTCGGGCAAGAGCGCCCCGAAGGACTGGGATATGGCGGCTCCCGAGGCCGTGCTCAAGGCTGCCGGTGGCGCCTTCACTCACGCTGACGGTGCACCGCTCCGCCACAACACCGGCGATGTGCGCCAGGCCGGCTGCCTGATCGCCAGCCATGGCGTCAGCCACCAGGAGCTCTGCGACAAGGCCGCTGCGGCGATGGCCCGCATTGATCCGGGCTTCGCGGTTTAGGCCATAAAAAAAGCCCCCTTGCGGGGGCTTCGTTCGATCAGGCCTGGGCGGGCTCGTCCTGCTGGGGAACCCCGCGCAGGGTGAGGTTGATCCGGCCGCGGTTGTCGATCTCGCGGACGCGGACGGTGACGTGGTCACCCACCTTCACCACGTCTTCCACCTTCTCCACGCGGGCTTCGCTGAGTTGGGAGATGTGGATCATGCCTTCCTTGCCAGGAAGGATCTCGACGAAGGCGCCGATCGGGATGACCCGGGTGACGGCACCGCTGAAGACCTCGCCTTCAGAGACGCGACGGGTGAGGCCCTCGATGATGCGCTGCGCTTCCTCAGCGGCTGCACCGTCGTGGCTGGCGATCGTGACGATGCCGCCGTCCTCGATGTCGATCTTGGTGTTGGTGCGCTCGGTGATGCCCTTGATCGTGCGGCCGCCGGGGCCGATCACGGTGCCGATCAGCTCGGGGTCGATCCGGAAGCTGAGCAGGCGAGGGGCGTGGGGGCTCAGGACATCGCGGGGCTTGTCGATCGCCGCGAGCATCTTCTCGAGGATGTGCAGACGGGCTGGACGGGCCTGGTTGATCGCCTCAGCGACGGTCTTCACTTCGAGACCGGTGATCTTCATGTCCATCTGCAGGGCGGTGATGCCCTTCTCGGTACCGGCCACCTTGAAGTCCATGTCGCCGAGGAAGTCCTCGATGCCTTGGATATCGGTGAGGATCCGGACCTCAGAGCCCTCCTTGATCAGGCCCATGGCGGCACCGCTCACGGGGGCCTTCAGGGGCACGCCGGCATCCATCAGGGCCAGGGTGCTGCCGCAGACCGAACCCATCGAGGTGGAGCCGTTGGAGCTCAGGCATTCCGACACCACGCGAAGCACGTAGGGGAAGCTCTCCTTGCTGGGGAGGACGGGGATCAGGGCCCGCTCCGCCAGGGCGCCGTGGCCGATCTCGCGGCGGCCGGGGCTGCGCATCGGGCGGGTCTCGCCGACGGAATAGGGGGGGAAGTTGTAGTGGTGGAGGTAGGTCTTCTCGTTGGACGGGTTCAGGTCGTCCATCTCCTGGGCGTCGCTCGGGGTGCCGAGGGTGGCGCAGGAGAGCACCTGGGTCATGCCGCGCTGGAACAGACCGGAGCCGTGGACGCGCTTGGGCAGCACACCGGCGGCGGCACTGATCGGACGTACCTCATCGAGGTTGCGGCCGTCGACGCGCTTGCCGTCATTGACGATCTGGGCGCGCATCAGCTTCTTGGTGAGCGCCTTGTAGTTGTTGCCCAGGGCCTTGCCGTTGCTGCTGACGGCCACCTTCACGGCGTCGTCGTCCTTGAGGCCGCTGATCTTCTCGGCCGCCTGGGCCTTGATCGCATCGAGCTGTTCGTCGCGCTCGGCCTTGGTCAGGCTGAACTGCTTGAGGACATCGCCGATGCCCTTGCTGCATTCCTTCTCCAGGAAGGTGGGCAGGGTGGCGTCGACGGTCTGGGCCTCGGGGATGACCTGCTCGATGCCGAGCTCCTTGAGCAGGGTCTGCTGGACCTTGATCAGTTCGCAGACGGCCTCGTAGCCGAAGTCGATCGCCTCGATCACGTCCTGCTCGGGCAGCTGGTTAGCGCCCGCCTCGACCATGATCACGCCCTGGGGGGTGCCGGCGACCACCAGATCCAGCTCAGAGCGCTCGATCTCGCGGTAGCTGGGGTTCAGGATGAAGTCATCGCCCAGCAGGCCGACCCGCACAGCCGCCATCGGGCCGTTGAAGGGGATCTTGGCCAGCAGGGTGGCCAGGGAGGCGCCGGTCACCGCCAGGACATCGGGCGGAACCCGCTCATCCAGGGACATGCAGGTGGCGACGACCTGCATGTCATCCCGCAGCCAGCTCGGGAACAGCGGGCGCATCGGGCGGTCAATGAGACGCGCGATCAGGGTGGCGCGCTCGGGGGGACGGCTCTCGCGGCGCATGAAGCTGCCGGGGATACGACCAGCGGCGTAGAGACGCTCCTCGTAATCGCAAATCAGCGGCAGAAAATCGATGCCCTCACGGCCGCCGGAGCGGGTGGCAGTGACGAGAACAGAGGTATCTCCGCATTCGACCATGACGGACCCCCCGGCCTGCGGGGCGAACCGACCTGTGGTCAGTCGGATCTCCCGACCATCGAAGGAGACCGACTGAGTGTGACCTTGCACGTGGGCTTATGTCTTGTTTGTTGTCAAGAGCAATTCTTGCATCTGAGCCCAAAGGCTTGCGAAAAACAGGCGCAATCTCTTCCGGAATGCCACAACGCCCGCAAACAACAAAAAAGGCGCCTTTCGGCGCCCTGACGGTCGATCAAGCGATCGAGAGTCTCACCAGGAGGACTTGACCACGCCGGGCAGTTCGCCTTTGTGGGCGCGCTCACGCAGCTGGTTACGGCACAGGCCGAAGTCGCGGTACACACCACGGGGCTTGCCGGTGGCCCAGCAGCGGTTGCGCAGACGGACGCGAGCGCTGTTGCGGGGCAGGTTCTGGATCTTGCGGTGGATCTCCAGGCGCTCCATCGGATCGCCAGCGGCTTCGAAGGCGGCCATCAGAGCTGCGCGCTTGGCGGCGTAGCGATCAACAAGCTTTTGGCGCTTGACGTCGCGCGCAATCATCGACTTCTTCGCCATGCGGCCTGGATCTCGTAAGCAGTGACCAGAAAGCCTACCTCTTAGCGTCCCAGCAGCTGTTGGACCGCCGCCAGCTGGCTGGTGTCCTTGACGATCAGCACCACGCTGAGGCCCACCAGCAGGACAAAGCCCGACTGCATGAAGGCCATCTGGAACTTCTCGGGCAGGGGCTTGCGGCGCAGACCCTCCAGCAGCAGCAGCACGAACTGCCCGCCATCGAGCATCGGCAGTGGCAGGGCATTGAGCACCGCCAGGTTGATCGAGATCAAGGCGGTGTAGAGGAAGAGGCTGCTGCCGCCCTGTTTAGCCAGGGAGGCGCCCATCTCGACGATCTTCACCGGACCCGAGACCTGCCCGGCGGTCTCGCCGAAGTGGGTCACGAGGGTGACAAAGCCATCCACCGTCCGCTTGGTGAGCAGGGCGACATCGTGGTTGGCCTGCTGGATCACCTCGATCGGGCTGCGGGGGCGGCGGAAGGCCTCGGTGCCGCTGGGTTGCAGTTGGGCGCCGATGCGGCCGATGCCGCTCAAATCAGCGGGGGTCAGCTGCAGTTCCAGGGCTTGGCCCTGGCGCTCGGCCTGCAGGCGCAGGGTTTGATCGGGGGATCCCTTGACCAGCTCGACCAATTGGCTGACGGCGCTCTGGCCGCCGCCCAGGTCGCGGCCGTCCACCGCCAGGATCCGATCGCCGGCCTTCAGGCCCGAGGCGGCAGCGGCCTGGCCCTGCTGCACGCCCGAGACCAGCACGCCGGGTGTAGCGCTGAAGCCAGCGGGGATGCCCACGAAGGCCCCCTGGGCCATCAGCACCGCCCAGGCCAAGAGCAGGTTGGCGATCACGCCAGCGGCGATCACCAGGGCCCGCTGGGGCAGGGGGCGGTTGGTCAGCAGATCGGGGTCATCCGAGGGGATGCTGCTGTCTTCGTCGTCATCGGGGAAGGAGACAAAGCCCCCCAGGGGAATGGCCCGCAGGGCGAACTGCACCCCCCGCCGCTGCTTCTGCAGCAGCACCGGGCCAAAGCCGACGGAGAAGCCGCTGACGCGGATCCCTTGCCAGGTGGCGGCAAAGAAGTGCCCCGCCTCATGCACCACGATCAGGCCGGCCAGGATCGCCAGAGCCGTCAGGACGCCCATCTCTGCAGATCCAAAGTCCGTCCATTGTGGGGGGAAGGCACGGCCATAGCGTTGGTTGTTAGAGCGCCCCGCCCGACTCCGGCTCCATGAGTGAACGCTGTGATGCCCTCCTGGTGGGCGCTGGAATCATGGGCGCCACCCTGGCGAACCTGCTTCGGCAGCTCGATCCCAGCCTGAAGGTGGTGGTGCTGGAGCGGCTCCCGCAGCTGGGGCGCGAGAGCAGCGGGCCGATGAACAACGCCGGCACCGGCCACGCCGCCAACTGCGAGCTCAACTACACCCCAGAGGCGGCTGACGGCTCGGTCCCCACCGGCAAGGCTCTAGCGATCAATGCCTCCTTCGAACGCAGCCTGGAGTTCTGGAGTTCCCTGGTGGAGGGCCAGCAGCTCGGCGATCCTTCGGGGTTCATTCGCGCCGTGCCCCACCTGAGCTTTGTCTGGGGGCAGGCCAATGTCGATTACCTGCGCCGCCGATTTGAGGCCCTGCAGGGCTCGCCCCAGTTCGCCGACATGGCCTGGAGCAGCGACCCCGAGCAATTAAGGGAATGGATGCCCTTGGTGATGGCCGGCCGCCGCCTGGATCAACCCCTGGCCGCCACCCGGGTGACCCGCGGCACGGATGTGAACTTTGGCTCCCTGACCCGGGCACTGCTGAAGGGTGTGGACCTGCGCCTGGGGCAGCAGGTGCTGGGGCTCGAGCGTGGCGGGGCCGGTTGGCGCGTGCAGACCAGCGCAGGCGAGCTGGAGGCACCGTTTGTCTTTTTGGGGGCCGGGGCGGCAGCCTGCCGCTGCTGCAGCGTTCCGGGATTCCCGAGGCGCGGGTCTATGGCGCTTTCCCGGTCAGCGGCCAGTGGCTGGTCTGCCGCAACCCGGCAGTGATTGAGGGCCACAACGCCAAGGTCTATGGCAAGGCTGCGGTCGGGGCGCCGCCGATGTCCGTCCCCCACCTGGACACCCGCTGGATCGATGGCCAGCGGGCACTGCTCTTTGGTCCCTACGCCGGGTTCAGTACTCGCTTTTTGAGGCAGGGCTCCCTGATGGATCTGGGCCGCTCGATCAAGCCCTACAACCTGCTGCCGACCCTGCAGGTGGGGGCCAAGAACTTTGATCTGGTGCGCTACCTGGTGGGCCAGGTGATCCAGCGCCCGAAGCAGCGGATCGACAGTCTGCGGGACTTCCTGCCGCAGGTCAACGCCAATGACTGGGAGCTGGCGGTGGCGGGCCAGCGGGTGCAGATCATCAAGCAGGTGGATGGCCGCGGCAGCCTGCAGATGGGCACCGAGGTGGTGAGTAGCGCCGATAGCTCCCTGGCGGCCCTATTGGGCGCTTCCCCCGGGGCCTCGACGGCGGTGGACACGATGCTGGAGGTGCTGCAGCGCTGCATGGGCGAGCGCTTCGCCAGTGAGGCCTGGCAGCAGAAGCTCAAGGCCCTGATCCCCTCCTGGGGTGAGGAGCTGGGGGCCAGCGCCGAGCGCCTGGCCGAGATCCGGCAGCGCAGCAATGGGCTGCTGGGCCTGAGCGCCTAGGCCGCGGGAATGGTGTCTGAGCCGAAGTAGGGCACCAGGGCGGCGGGGAGCTTGATCGAACCGTCGATCTGCTGACCGTTCTCCAGCAGGGCGGCCATGGTGCGGCCGACGGCCAGGCCACTGCCGTTGAGGGTGTGCAGCAGCTGGGTGGTCTTACCCTCCTTGCAACGGATGGCGGAGCGGCGGGCCTGGAAGTCGCCGCAGACCGAGCAGCTGGAGATCTCGCGGTAGGCGCCGGCCCCCGGCAGCCAGACCTCGAGGTCGTAGGTGCGGGTGGCGGAGAAGCCCATGTCGCCGGTGCAGAGCTCGATCTTGCGGTAGGGCAGCTCCAGGGCTTCGAGCACCGCCTCGGCATCCGCGGTGATCTGTTGGTGGGCGTCCGCGGAGTGCTCCGGGTGGCAGAACCAGTAGAGCTCCACCTTGTTGAACTGGTGCAGGCGGATCAGGCCGCGGGTGTCCCGGCCATAGCTGCCGGCCTCCCGGCGGAAGCAGGGGGTGTAGGCGACGTACTTCAGCGGCAGCTGATCGGCGGGAATGACCTCGCCGCGGTGCAGGGAGGTGACGGGCACCTCGGCGGTGGGGGTAAGCCAGAGGTCGTCCTCGGCGCAGCGGAAGCTCTCCTCGGCGAACTTCGGCAGCTGGCCTGAGCCGGTGAGGCTGGCGCTGTTGACCAGGATCGGCGGCAGGACCTCCCGGTAGCCCTTGCCGCCGTGCAGGTCGAGCATGAAGTTGATCAGGGAGCGCTCGAGCCGGGCGCCCAGACCCATCAGGGTCACAAAGCGGCTCTGGGCGATGCGCACGGAGCGCTCGGTCTCAAACAGCCCCAGGCGCTCGGCGATCTGCCAGTGCTCCTCGAGCCAGTCCTCCTTGGCCCGGGGGCTGCCCCAGGTCTTGATCTCGACGTTGTCGTTCTCGTCCTTTCCGTCAGGGGCCTCGGCCGAGGGCAGGTTGGGCAGGGTCAGCAACTCCTCGCGCAGCTTGGCCTCGAGGGTTTTCTCTTGCTCCTCGAGGACCGCAACCTGTTGCTTGATCCGGTTGCCCTCATCGCGCAGGGCCTGCACCTCGGGGCTGCCCGGGGCGGCGCCGCCCTTGATCTTCAGGCCCACCTCCTTGCCGATGCGGTTGCCCTCGGCCTGGAGGTTGCTGCGTTTCTCTTCGAGATCGCGCTCCTGGCGCGCCATTAGCTGCAGGCCCGTGAGATCGAGCTTCATGCCGCGGCGTCCCAGCTGCTCGGTGATGAGCTCAGGGTTGTCGCGCAGCAGGCGCTGATCCAGCACGGGCCCAGGGTTCAGAGGTGGGCTTGAGCCTAGGGGCCGGGCCTCAGAGCACCTGAACGACTTCGCTGACTTCGGGAATGGCCTCGCGCAGCTTGCGCTCGATGCCCATCTTCAGGGTCATGGTGCTGCTGGGGCAGGAGCCGCAGGCGCCCTGCAGACGCACCTTGACGATCGGACCGTCGATTTCCACCACTTCCACGTTGCCGCCGTCGGCCATCAGATAAGGACGCAGCTCATCGAGGGTGCGCTCCACGTTCTCAATCGTGAGGGCGCGGGGATCGGCGTTTTCGGTGGCTGCTGCGGCTGGGGTTTCGGTGCTCATCGCGCTGAGACGGAGTTGCGCCGAGCTTAGGAACGCGGGACCGCTGCCTAGGATCAGGGCCGTCCGAGCCGGGACTTCCACCAGCGCATGACCGACGTCCCCGCTTCACGGATCCGCAATTTCTGCATCATTGCCCACATCGACCACGGCAAGTCGACCCTGGCCGATCGTCTGCTGCAGGACACCGGCACGGTGGCTGTCCGGGACATGCAGGAGCAGTTCCTGGACAACATGGAACTGGAGCGCGAGCGCGGGATCACGATCAAGCTCCAGGCCGCGCGCATGGAGTACAAGGCGGCCGACGGCGAGACCTACATCCTCAACCTGATCGACACTCCCGGTCACGTTGACTTCTCCTATGAGGTGAGCCGCTCCCTGCAGGCCTGCGAGGGGGCGCTGCTGGTGGTGGACGCCAGCCAGGGCGTCGAGGCGCAGACCTTGGCCAACGTCTATCTGGCCCTGGAGAACGACCTGGAGATCATCCCGGTCCTCAACAAGATCGACCTGCCCGGTGCCGACCCCGATCGGATCGGCGAAGAGATCGAGGCAATCATCGGCCTGGACTGCACCGGGGCGATCCCCTGCTCGGCCAAGAGTGGCCTGGGGGTTCCCGAGATCCTGCAGGCCGTGGTGGACCGCGTTCCGCCGCCGCCGGATCGGGTGAAGGAGCCCCTGCGGGCGCTGATCTTCGACTCCTATTACGACCCCTACCGCGGGGTGATCGTCTACTTCCGGGTGATCTCCGGCTCGATCAGCACCAAGGACAAGGTGCTGCTGATGGCCAGCAAGAAGACCTACGAACTCGATGAGGTGGGGGTGATGGCCCCCGACCAGCGCAAGGTCGACAGCCTGCAGGCCGGTGAGGTGGGTTACCTGGCGGCCTCGATCAAGGCTGTGGCCGATGCCCGCGTGGGCGACACGATCACCCTGGTGAACAACCCCGCCGAGGCGCCGCTGCCGGGTTACACCGAGGCCAAGCCGATGGTGTTCTGCGGCCTGTTCCCGACCGACGCTGACCAGTACCCGGATCTGCGCGAGGCCCTGGACAAGCTGCAGCTGAGTGATGCGGCCCTGAAGTACGAGCCCGAGACCAGCAGCGCGATGGGCTTTGGCTTCCGCTGCGGCTTCCTGGGTCTCCTGCACATGGAGATCGTCCAGGAGCGTCTGGAGCGCGAGTACAACCTCGATCTGATCGTCACCGCCCCATCGGTGATCTATCAGGTGAACATGCTCGACGGGCAGATCTTGATGGTCGACAACCCCGCGACGCTGCCGGATCCCCAGAAGCGCGAATCGATCGAAGAGCCCTACGTGAAGCTCGAGATCTATACGCCGAATACCTATAACGGCACCTTGATGGAGCTCTGCCAGGAGCGCCGCGGTGAGTTCATCGACATGAAGTTCATCACCACCGAGCGGGTGACCCTTCACTACGAGATGCCCCTGGCGGAGGTGGTGACGGACTTCTTCGATCAGATGAAGTCGCGCACCAAGGGCTACGCCTCGATGGAGTACTCCCTGATTGGCTACCGCAAGAACGATCTGGTGCGCCTGGACGTCCTGATCAATGCCGAGCGGGCCGACCCCCTGACGACGATCGTGCACCGTGACAAGGCCTACAACGTCGGCAAGGGCCTAGTGGAGAAGCTCAAGGAGTTGATCCCCCGCCAGCAGTTCAAAATCCCGATCCAGGCCTCGATTGGCAGCCGTGTGATCGCGTCGGAGAGCATCAGTGCGATGCGCAAGGACGTGCTCGCCAAGTGCTACGGCGGCGACATCTCCCGTAAGAAGAAACTGCTGCAGAAGCAGGCCAAGGGCAAAAAGCGGATGAAGGCGATGGGCAAGGTCGAGGTGCCCCAGGAGGCCTTCATGGCCGTGCTGAAGCTCAACCAGTGATGCGGCGCGTCTTGGCACTGGCGGCCCTGCTGGCTGCACCGGCGGCTCTGGCTCCAGCGATGGCGGCTCCTCTGGAGCCGTATCCCGCCCTACAGCTCACGACGGGAGCCGATGTCTGGAGCATTCCCTACGCGGCGCTTGAGCAGTTCATCAACGAGGGCAGCTTCAGCGACCAACGGCTGATGCAGCTGGTGATCCACTCCGGCTGGCCGGAGAAGGATCTGCGGGTGGCCCTGGCCAAGCCCTACAGCGTGGACTACCTGGCCCTTTCGCGCTTCCTCAATTCCAAGGCCGGCGAGGCCTTTTTGATCCAGCAGACCCAGGCCTACAAACCTTTGAAGGCCAGCGGCACGGTCGGGATCGAAGGCCTGCGCTACGCGATCCTCGAGAACGCCAAGTCCGGCACGATCTCGGCGATGGGGATCCTGAAGCAACTACCGGTGCCGATGGCCTTCAACCTCAGCGGTCCACCGATCGTGCGCTGCTCCTCGCTGCCCTGCGAGAAGCCGGAGCAGTGCCGCTCGGTGCTGAGCTGGTGGATCTTCCTGCCGGCCTGCCTCCAGGCCGCGGCGATGAACGGCTGAATCGGGGAATCCTCAGACCGTTGGTTTGAGGTGATCCAGTGAGGACAAGCCAAGACCAGGGCTTTGCCCTGCCCCTGGCGTTGATTGGCGCCCTGGCTGTTTTGCTCTCGGCGAGTTCAGCGTTGGCGATGGCGCTTGGGTCACGCCAGCAGTTGCAGTTGGAGCTTCAGCAGATTCAGGCCGTCGATGAGCTGGCCTCGGCTGCGCAGCAGTGGGCTCAGCGATTGCAGGGCCCCTGGAGCTGTCTGCGTGAGTATCCGGCTAGCAGCTGGAGCTCAGCTGGCTGTGGCGCATCGCCTCCCCCCACCTCGGTTGTGCTGAAGGATTGGCAACCGTCGGCTGCGGGCGGCGGTGAGTTTTGGCTGCAGCGTCAGGACGGAGGTCTGCAGCGTCGCTTCCTTTGGGGCCCCTCGGGGTTGAAGGAGCACAAGTAGATGCCGCTTCTTGAAGTGATGCTCTCCTGCATGATTTGGAGTGGGGCCTTGGCGGCGGGTCTGCAGCTCTGGGGCCGCGGCGCAAGTCAGCAGCAGAGCAACGCCCAGCAGAGCACGTTGATCCAGGAGATTGACCGTGATCGTTTGCGCTTGATCAAGCACTGGCGCTCCTTGCCGCCTCGCTCCTGCAGTGATGGAGACCAGCGCTTTCTTGAAGCGGTCGCCAAGGAGCAGCCCACGGCTCCTGGTCTTCGTCGTGTGCTGGAACTGAGCACCTCCGAACCGGGGCTCTGGGTGCGTTGGAGCAGCGCTGATGGGACGACGGTGTTGCGCGAACGCCTGGTGACCGCAGCAGGGCTGGGACTCTGCACGCAGGAGGAGCTGGCCTGATGACGCTGACGGAGTTGCTGCTGGGGCTGTCTCTGCTGGGCCTGATGGGCAGCGTTGGTCTGACTCAGGGATCCCAGGCTCTGGCGGATCAACGCTTGGAGCACGCCGCGCGGTTGCTGGATCAAGGGCTCCAGCGGGCACGGCGAGAGGCCCAGCGCCGCGGGGAACCCTGCGGTCTGCACTTGAGTGCGGCTGGCTGGCAAACACCCCAGACGGGGACCTTGCCGCCCTGCATGACGGTGCCGCTGGAGCTGCCGCAAGGCGTGAGGGTTGTCCACAACTTTCCTGCGCTGTTGCGCTTCACGGCCAACGGATTGGTGCTCGATGGGGGAACGGCGGTCCTCAGCGCAGGTGCCCACACAGTCCAGCGCTGTTTGGTGATGAGCCTGCCGTTGGGTATCACCCGCTTGGGTCAGATGCGATCGGGTCGCTGTGAAGCCAGTTAGGGGGCAAGCGGGCTTCTCGTTGCTGGAGCTCTTGTTGGCCTTGAGCTTGGGCTTGATCTTCAGTGCAGCAGCTCTGCAGGCACTGATGGCTGATGGTCAGCGCACCCAGCGCTTTGGCCAGCAGCTGCGCCAGCGCAGTGAACAGCGGCGCCTGTTGTCCTTGATCGAAAGCGATGCCTTGGAGGCCAGCGCCGTCTCAGCGGAGCCCGACCCCCAGCGCAGCCTCTGCTCTTTGGCCGGGCGGGATCCGGTGCTCCAGTTGACGACAACCGCCGGCGTGATCACCTACAGCGTGGGAGACCCGCCCAGCGGGATCTGGCAGGGACAGGTGGTGATGCGCTGCGGCCCGGCCTACGGCATCGATGGACGCTCGGCCGAGGGCTCTGCCCAGAACCGGGTGGTGCTCGATCAGCTGCCGGCGGGAGATGCGGAGGTGTTCAGGGCTCGCCTGGACAGTGCCTTGGGGGCGGTGGCCCTCCGGGTGATGGGTCAGGAGACGCTACTTGAGCTCCCGTGACCCTCAGCCGACGGGTAAGGGGGAAATAAGAGGTGGATTCTTGATCAATGCTTGGTCGAATTATTCAAGCTGATTGTTTTGGATCTTGTGCGTTATTAGGGTAAGGCTTCTGTTTTGTCGCCTCTAGACGCTTTAGTGAAATAAGCACCAGTAAGGACGTGGCCTTGCTAGTGCTTATAAGGCCATGTGGATAATATGATGCTTTTGCGCTTATGTGCGGTGGAGTTTGTTTGTTCTTAGCATAGGCCCTTTTTCTTGTCTAGTGTGTAGGCTCCCGTTGAGCTGTCTAGTTTTGCGATAATGCAAAAGCCGTCTTTTGTGGTTGGTGTGGCTTGTACTGTTGCGGCGTTGACCGTGATGGCTGAATAGCCATTGCAAGTAGTGGGTGGAGTGGTGTCTAGTTCCCCATTGCTGGTTCCTAATGCCGTGGCAAATGCGCTATTTTCCGCGAAAAATATTTGCTGTTCCTTTGCTAGTGCTGAGACTTGCGTTTCCGCACAGGCGGCTTTTGCCTTGTTCTGCTGGTTGAGGAAGCTCGGCAGTGCAATCGAGCTCAAGATGCCAACGATCACAACCACGATCATCAGCTCCACCAAGGTGAAGCCTTTTTCAAGTTGGGAATGTTGCTTTGGCTTGTTGGTCGCAAGTTGCAGTAGCAGGGGATTGGTCAGGCTTGACATGGCTTAACGAGGAGGACTCCTCGTGAGTGGTTTCCTCTGAATGGATTCCCGTTTTTGTTGCTGGATAGCCCTGCCCTGGGCGATCCTTCAGGCTGACTCAAGGTTTCAGCCCGCTTGATGCACTCCCTTCTGGCCTGGCGCCCGCAGAGCCTCGCTGCGCGGATGGCCCGCTGGGGGGTGGCGATTGTTCTGGCCTATGTCCTGGTGGCGCTGCTGACCCCAGTGCTGATTCACCTGGGGGTGCTGCCGGAGGTCAATGGCGGCCTGGAGAACCCGATCTATGCCCCGCCCTCCTGGCAGCACTGGTGCGGCACCGATCGCCTGGGCCGCGACGTCTGCAGCCGCACCCTGGCCGGCAGTGGCGTGGCCCTGCAGGTGGTGGTGGTGGCCCTGGTCTCGGCGCTGGTGATCGGCGTCCCCCTGGGGATGGTCAGCGGTTACCTCGGCGGCTGGCTGGATCGGGTCCTGGTGCTGCTGATGGACACGCTGTATACGCTGCCGGTCCTGTTGCTGTCGGTGGTGCTGGCCTTCCTGCTGGGCAAGGGCCTGCCCAATGCCGCTGCGGCCCTCTGCGTCGTCTACATCCCCCAGTACTTCCGGGTGGTGCGCAACCAGACTGCCCAGGTCAAGGCCGAGCTCTACGTCGAGGCCGCCCGTTCCCTCGGGGCCAGTCCCTGGTGGATCCTGCGCCGCTACCTCTTCCGTAACGTCATCACCTCGGTTCCGGTCCTGCTGACCCTGAACGCCGCCGATGCCGTGCTGGTGCTGGGCGGCCTGGGCTTCCTTGGACTGGGCCTGCCGGAGACCGTGCCGGAATGGGGCAGCGATCTACAGCAGGCCCTCAATGCTCTGCCCACCGGCGTCTGGTGGACGGCCCTCTATCCCGGGGTGGCGATGTTTGTGCTGGTGCTCGGCCTCTCGTTCCTGGGGGAGGGCCTGGAGAGTTGGCTCAGCGGCAGCAGCAACAACCTGCGCTCTGAGCAGTAGGGCTATGGGCGGATGAGCTCCAGTGCGTCTTGGCTGCCGTCCACCTTGATGCGCTTGTCCAAGGTCGCCAGCGTTCCACCGTGGTGTCTGGCCAGTGCCAGCAGATAGAGATCTGTGATCTGGGCGTAATCGATCAGGGCGGAACGGGCGATGAACCCTTGGCTCAGCAGGCTGGGATTGCTGTCCCAAAACTCATGCCCAGGGTGTTCCACCAAGCTGTCGAGGTGCGGCGCAATGGTTGGTGGCGGCCCTGGGGAGATGGGGTAGCGCGGATTGCCAAGGATGCGCAAGACAGCGTTTTGCGTCATCGCGCAGCTGGCCCACGGGGCGGCACCACGGTCCGCGAACCAGCCATGACAGAGCTCGTGGTGAACGTGGTGCGGATCCAGCAGCGCGATTAAGACATTGACGTCGAGGAGGGCTGTGGTGAGTCGCATCAGTCCTCCCTCAGGTTGTTCACCAGCTCAAGGTCCACCGGTGATCCATCCAGACGGCGTGGAATCAGCATCAGCCCATTGCGCTTGATTTGGGCGGGCTCTGGGTTCTGCCGGTTGGCTTGCGCTAATCCCTGGCGAGCCAGTTCGCTGATGACGCTGCCAATGGGTTGTTTGCGCTGTCGCGCCAGGACCTTGGCGGCAGCGAGGACGTCGTCATCGAGCGACAGAGTCGTGCGCATCTGATGCTTTGCATCAAGCATCACAACTCTATGGCGAACTTCGCTCAGGGTTCCCGCCGTTGGCTCAGTAGCGCAGCTTCAACGTGCGGGGGAGGTCCTCGGCGATCTCGCCCTCGTCGGTGAGGGCCGGGTAGGGGCGCCCTTCGCGGCGGCACCAGTCCGCCACCTGGGGGTAGGCCCACTCGAACAGGATCCGGCTGTACTCGCTTTCGCCTCCAGGAATTCCCTCGCCGTTGCTTGGGACCTTGCCGGCCCGCTGCCGCTGGCGCAGGGCTTCAAAGAGCAGGGTGGCCGCCGCCACGCTGACGTTGAGGCTCTGGACCATCCCGGTCATGGGAATGAAGAGCGGCTGATCCACCAGCGCCAGGGCCTCCTCGCTCATGCCCCATTTCTCGGCCCCCATCAGAAAACAGCTTGGGCCGGTGAAATCGCAGTCGCGGTAATCCACCGCATCGACGCTCAGGTGGGTCCCGTAGATCCGAAAACCCTTGTCCTTGAGCCCCTGCAGGCAGCCCTCGATGCTGGGGTGCGGATGCAGAGGCACCCATTTCTGACTGCCCTTGGCGGTGTTGTTGAAGGTGCGGGGCCGTCCGGGCAGGCTGACCACATGGGCCTCCAGGGCGCCGACGGCGTCGCAGGTGCGCAGGATCGCCGAGAGGTTGTGGGGCTTGTCCACCTGCTCCATCACCACCGTCAGATCGCCCATCCGGTGGTTCAGCACGGATTTCAGGCGCTCAAAGCGGCGGGGAAGCAGCGGCATTGGCTTGGCAGGGGCCAACATCCATCGTGTCTGATGGCCGTTCGCCGCCCATGGAGCGGAGCTTTGATCAGCGGGTCTGGCGGGCCGTTGCCCAGATCCCCCCGGGGCGGCTTGCCACCTATGGCCAGATCGCTGAACTGATCGGTGCCTATGGCCGCGCGCGGCAGGTGGGTTGGGCCCTGCGCCGCCTGACCCTGCCCTCGGAGATTCCCTGGCAACGGGTGGTGAATGCCAAGGGCTGCATCTCCCTCAGCCAGAGCCGAGAGGGCTCCGATTGGATGCAGCGGGATCTGCTGATCGCCGAGGGCATCCCTGTCGATGCCGACGGCCGGCTTCCCCTGGCCCAGTACCGCTGGTCACCGGGCGCTAGTTGTGGGGGATGAGCAGCGCACCCCCCGGATTGGCCTCCCGCCAGGTGGCATGGCAGGTGCTGCAGGCCGTGGCCGCCGGGGCCTATGCCGATGGGGCCCTCGAGCGGGAGCTGGGCCGGGTCTCGCTCTCGCCTCAGGACCGCGGTCTGGCGACGGAATTGGCCTACGGGGCGATCCGGCAGCGGCGCCTGCTGGATGCCTGGCTGGATCAACTGGGCAAGGTCCCGGCCGAGCGGCAGCCCCCGAAGCTGCGCTGGCTGCTGCACCTGGGTCTCTATCAGCTCTTAAGCAGTGATCGCATTCCCGCCTCAGCCGCCGTCAGCACCACCGTGGAGTTGGCCAAGCGCGGCGGCCTGAGCCGGCTGGCACCGGTGGTCAACGGCATGCTGCGGGCTTTCCTGCGCCGCCAGGAGGCCGGCGAGGCCCTGCCCCTGCCGGGTGATCCGGTGGCGGCCCTGGCCATTCGCCAGTCCCTGCCGGATTGGCTCGCGGCGGCGCTCTTGCAGTGGCAAACCCCGGAGCAGGCGGAGGCCTTCGCGCGGGCCAGCAACACGCCGCCGGCCCTGGACCTTCGGGTCAACGGCCTGCGCGCTACACCCGAGGCGGTTCAAGCGGCCCTGGCCGCGGCGGGGGTGGTGGCCGAACCGATCGAGGGTCTGCCGATGGGCTTGACCATCAAGGGCCGCTCCGGTGATCTGCGCCATCTGCCCGGCTACGACGAGGGGCACTGGTGCGTTCAGGACCGATCGGCTCAAACCATTGCGCCATTGCTCGATCCCAAGCCCGGTGAGCGGGTGCTGGATGCCTGCGCGGCCCCGGGGGGCAAGAGCACGCACTTGGCGGAACTCATGGGCGATCAAGGGCAGGTGCTGGCCCTCGATCGCGGCGAGGCGCGTCTGCGCCGGGTCGCCCGCAACAGCGACCGCCTGGGTTTGGGCTGCATTGAGACCCGACATGGGGACGCCGTGGAATTGGTCTCAGAAGCCCCTGAACTCCTGGGGCAATTTGATGCGCTCTTGATCGATGCCCCCTGCTCAGGTCTGGGAACCCTGGCTCGCCATGCCGACGCACGCTGGCGGATTGACCCGGCCGCGATTGAGGGGCTGGTGACACTGCAACGGCAGCTTCTGGAGGGATTGCTCCCCCTGCTCAAGCCCGCCGGTCGCCTGGTCTATGCCACCTGCACGGTCCATCCCGAGGAGAACGGCGACTTGCTGGAGGCGTTCCTCAAGGATCACCCACAGCTGCGCTTGGAGCAGAGCTTCCAGCTCTGGCCCGGGCAACTGGGTGGCGGGGGGGATGGCTTCTTCGCGGCGCGAATCGTTCGGACTTAAGGCGTTGGGGGCGCCTGCGGGGCCGGTGCACTGCGGAGGTTATCCAGCAGATCAAAGCGGCAGTCGACGTAGCGGGGGTTGGTCTGCATGCTTCCGCAGGGGTCCTGGCGTTTGGCCGGTCGGGCTGGAGCCGGCGTGCGCACGCTGGGTTGGCCTGGAGTCACCGGTGCCGTGGTCTCCTCCGTCGTCACCTCCTCAGTGGTTTCCTCCTCGTCCGGCTTGACCAGCTTGAGGTTTTTGGTGAGGGCCTTCAGTGGATTGAACTTGCCCTTGAGCACCGGTTTGGGCGGGAACTGCTCCACCGGCAGCTCCTTGAGGATCGGAGCCATGTATTCCGACCAGGCCACCACAGCGCGGGAACTGGTGCTCTTGGTCTCTTTGTTGTTGTCGTAGCCCAGCCAGAGGCCGGTGACGAGTTGGGGAACGCCGCCGATGAACCAGAGGTCTCGGCCCCCTTCTGAGGTGCCCGTCTTGCCGGCGGCCGGCCGGCCCGGGGGGACTGCGCCATAGCCGGTGCCGCCGCTGACGACCTTCTGCAGCATCCACAGCATCGCGTCGGCGATGTCGCTTGGGACCACGCGCTTTCCGGGATCACCGTTGACGCGTCGGCTCCAGAGCAGTTCACCGCCCGGGCCCAGGATCTCCTCCAAGGGCGTCGGCTTGATGTAGACGCCGCGGTTGAAGATGCCCGCATAGGCGGCCGTCATGTCCAGGATCGTCTGCTCGGTCGCGCCCACCCCCAGCGGGTAGAAGCGGCCCAGCTCCTTGGTGATTCCCAGGCTGTTGGCCGTGGCGATCACCTTGTCGAAGCCCACCTGCTTGAGCAGGCTGACCGAGACGGTGTTGAGCGAGTTCTGCAGTGCCACCCAGAGCGGCACGGTCCCGTAGTACTTGTTCTTGAAGTTCTTCGGGCAGTAGCCGCCGTAGCAAACCTGGCGGTCGGTGATCTTGTCCTCAGGCTTCATGCCCTCTTTCAGGGCCGTTAGGTAGACGAAGAGCTTGAACGTCGAGCCGGGGGAGCGCAGTGCTTGGGAGGCCCGGTTGAACTGGCTGGCGCTGAAGTCCTTGCCGCCCACCATCGAGCGAACCAATCCGGTGCCCGGCTCCATCGAGACGACCGCCCCTTCCATCGCCCCGGGGGCGTGGCGGTTAATCGTGCTTTGGGCCTTTTCCTGCCAGTCGATGTTCAAGCTGGTGCGAATGGTCAGGCCACCCACCTCGAGTTGCTCCTTGGAGAGCACGTTGGGCAGTTCCTGGGCTACCCAGCTGGTGAAGTAGGGGGCGCGGCTGGTGAAGTACTTCGGCTCCGCCGGCTTCAGCAACAGGGGTGAGCTGTTGGCACTCTCGAGCTGCAGGTCATCGATGAAGCCGGCCTCGCGCATGCGGCGCAGCACGATCGCCCGGCGCTGCAGGGCCAGGTCGGGATTGACCAGCGGTGAATAGATCGAGGGGGCCGGCGGTAGTCCGGCAATCAGGGCCGCCTCAGGCAGGTTCAGCTCGGAGGGCGTTTTGGAGAAGTAGATCCAGGCGGCATCCGAGACCCCGTAGGCACCGGCGCCCAGATAGACGTAGTTGAGGTACTGCTGAAGGATCTGCTCCTTGCTCAGCTGGCGCTCGAGCTTGCCGGCTAGCAGCGCTTCCTTGAGCTTGCGAATGATCGTGCGGTCCTGGCTGAGGAAGACCGTGCGCGCCAGCTGCTGGGTGATGGTGCTTGCACCCTCTTCGACTGAGCCGCTGGAGATGTTGCGCACCATCGCCCGGCTGATGCCGATGGGATCGATGCCGTCGTGTTGGTAGAAGCGTCGGTCCTCAGCGGCGATGAAGGCCCGCTGCACCAGCAGGGGCATCTGGCCGGTGACGAGCTTCTCGCGGGTCGCCGGACCGAGCTTTTGAATCACCTGGCCATCGCTGGCCAGCAGGGTCAAGGTGCCGGGGCGGTTGTAGCTGCTGACGCCACGCACATTCGGCAGCAGGCTGTCGACGCTGCGGGTGACGACGGCCTGGGTGAGCCCCACCGCCAGGCCGGCACCGGCTCCGACGAGACCGGCTGAGATCAGCTGCCGCCGGCGCCGCTGCTTCACATCACCACCAGGTCGCTGTGGCCGATGGCCAGAGCGGTGACGAGCATGCCGAGCACCAGGAAGGGCTGGGCGCTGGCTTGATACTTCACGTCAAAGGCCACCGGATCGCGCAGCAGCCAGATGTCCTGGAAGGTGATCTGAGGAACGATCAAGAGCACCAGCAGAACAGCAGCGAAATGTTGGCCGATGGCAATCAACACGGCCACCATCGCCAGCTGAAAAACATCGATCATTCCGGCGCTGATCCAGCTGGCCCTCTCGATGCCAAAGGCCACGGGGAGCGATTGCAGACCAAGGGCGCGATCTCCCTCGACGCTCTTGAAGTCGTTCACCACGGCAATGCCTAAACCCGCCAGGGAGTAGGCCAGGGTCAAGAACGCTGTGGTCCAGGTCAGGTGACCAAAAAGGGCCTGGCCGGCCCACCAGGGCAGGGCGATGTAGCTCGCGCCCAAGGCGTAGTTCCCCAGCCAGCCGTTCTGCTTGAGCTTCAGCGGGGGAGCCGAATAGATGTAACTGACAAACGAGCCGCCCAGAGCCAGGAGGAAGAGCACGGGGGTGTCGTGGTTTGCCCAACGATCTAGGCCGTAGGCCACGCCGAGTCCCGCCAGCAGGAGCACCCAGATCTGCGCCTTGACCTGCCAGAGGGGGATCGCTCCGGAGGGAATCGGCCGGTAGGGCTCGTTGATCGCGTCGATCTCGCGGTCGTAGTAGTCGTTGATGGTCTGGGTGAACCCAGCCAGCAGCGGGCCGCTCATCACCATGCAGGCGATCGAGGCACCGACCTCAGAGACGCTCCAGTGGAAGTTTCCTGAGGCCGCGGCTCCGCAGAGAACCCCCCAGATCAAAGGAATCCAGGTGACCGGCTTCATTAGCTGAAGTCGGATCTTCCAGATATTGGTGGTGCCGCTGGCACCTTTCATGCCCAGCAGTTGCCGGGCACCGCCACCAGTGGCGGCGGTGGGGTTGGGGGATTCGCTCACGAAAGGGGGCTTCAGGCGGCGGTGATTTCGTCGTCGAAGAACCAGGTGGTGGTGCCGTTGCTCAGCTCAACCACCACGCCGATGCCCTTGCCATCGGTGACCTTGAAGTCCTTGACGGTGCCGGTGGCATCGCTCTGCAGGGCGGAAACCAGGTCGGCGGGGATGCGATCGCGCACCCGGGTGACCCGCACCTTCGAGCCGACGGTGATGGCAGCCTGGGACATGTCCGGCGCGACGAAAAAGTGGCGCCAGGCTAACCCGCTGCAAGCCTTGCCCCCATGGTCGCCAAACGGATCATTCCCTGCCTGGATGTGGCCGACGGTCGGGTGGTGAAGGGGGTGAACTTTGTCGGCCTGCGCGATGCCGGTGATCCCGTGGAGTTGGCCTGCCGCTACAGCGCCTCCGGGGCCGATGAGTTGGTCTTTCTCGACATCGCTGCCAGCCACCAGGGGCGGGCCACCCTGGTGGATCTCGTGCGGCGCACTGCTGAGGCGGTGACGATCCCCTTCACCGTGGGTGGTGGGATCAGCTCTGTGGAGGGCATCACCGAACTGCTGCGGGCCGGGGCCGACAAGGTCAGCCTCAATTCCTCGGCCGTGCGGGACCCCGAGCTGGTGGCCCGTGGGGCTGAACGCTTTGGCTGCCAGTGCATCGTTGTGGCGATCGACGCCCGTCGCCGTGAGGACGGCTGGGACGTCTATGTCAAAGGTGGCCGCGAGAACACGGGGCTCGATGCGGTCGCCTGGGCGCGCCGCGTGGTGGAGCTGGGCGCCGGGGAGATTCTGTTGACCTCGATGGATGGGGATGGCACCCAGGCGGGCTACGAGCTGAACCTCACCCGGGTGGTCTCCGATGCAGTGGATGTGCCGGTGATTGCCAGCGGCGGCGCCGGCTGCATCGACCACATCGCCCAGGCCCTCGATACCTCACCAGCCGGTGGCCATGCCTCAGCCGCCCTGTTGGCGTCTCTGCTGCATGACGGGGTGCTGACGGTGGAGCAGATCAAGACCGACCTGCTCGGCCGGGGCTTGAACATTCGGCCGCTGGAGGCCGGGTCGCGCGCCGCTTAACCCGCCGTTACAATCCACTCAGCTTTCACCCTCCCACCAGTGCTGGCCCTCGATCAGAGCCATTCCCCAGTGCTGGCCGGAGCCATCGTGCTCGTGGTGATCGTGATGGTGGCCTGGGCGCTGCAACTCATGCAGGCCGCCAGTGATCGCAAGGAATTCTCCTTGATGTTGGCGGGCTGCATGGTCTGTTCAGCTGCCATTGGTCTGGCCACGGTGATGGTCATGACCTTCACCAGTGCTGAGCGTCTGGAGGCCCAGGGCTATCTCTCGGCCCTTGCAACGAACCAGTCCGAATTAATGGCGGCGGGTGTCAGTCTCGACTCGATCTCGCTGCCTTGGGATGCCGCCGAGCCCTGAGCCCTTCGCTGCCATCCCGCCCGGCAATCCAGAGGCGGTGCGCGAGTTGTTCGATCGGATCGCTCCGCAATACGACCGGTTGAATGATCTGCTGAGCCTGGGGTTGCATCGCCTCTGGAAGCGTCAGGCCGTGGCTTGGCTTCAGCCAGCCCCGGGTCAGCGCTTGCTGGACCTCTGCTGCGGGACGGGGGATCTCGCTCTGCTGCTGGCCGAGAAGGTGCGCCCGGCGGGCTTGGTTTTGGGATTGGACGCGGCGGCGGCGCCCCTGGAGCAGGCCCGGCGCCGGGCCTGCCGTTGCCCCTGGCTGCCCCTGGAGTTTCGCCAGGCCGATGCCCAGGCCACTGAGCTGGCCGACGCCTGGGCGGATGGGGCTGTGATGGCCTACGGCCTGCGCAACCTGGCGGATCCCGCCGCTGGTCTCCAGGAACTTCGGCGCTTGCTCCGTCCCGGTGCTCGCGCTGCTGTACTCGATTTCAACCGCGCCCTGAATCCCCAGGGACTGACGGCCCAGTTCCAGCGCTTGTACCTGCGCCAGTTGGTGGTTCCCCTGGCGAAACGCGCTGGCCTGGAGGCCCAGTACGCCTACCTGGAGGACAGCCTGGCGCGTTTCCCCACTGGACCCCAGCAGGAGCGCTTGGCCATCGAGGCGGGCTTCAGCCACGCGCGGCATCAGCTCCTGGCCGGCGGCCAGATGGGGCTGCTGCAACTGATCGCCTGAACCGGCTGGGATCACTAGCCTTTGGCCATCAATCCACCGCGGATTCCATGAGCAAGGCACGGGACATGATCAACGCCCACCTCTTTCCAGTGCTGGCCCTGATTGCCACGGCCAGTTCGGTGTCGATCGCCCTGTCCCTTGGTGCGATTGGCGGGCAATCGGTGCGTTGGAACAAGTGCTTCAACACCTCGCTGGAGTGGTACCAGCGCAATCAACCGAGCCTGAGCCTGGATGAACAGAAGGCCTGGTCCGCGCGCTTCTGCAATGGCGGTGCCTTGGTGAAGCCGACCCCTTGAGCTTGCCCCTCGAGCGCTGCAGGGAGATTGCTGGGTTTGAGGCCCTGGTCATCGCCTTGGGCTACAGCTCGTTGGAGCAGTGGATCGCCAGTTGGAGCGCCAGAGGTGGCCTGAGGATTGCCCAGGAGCTCTGGCCCCCCGGCGTTGATCCGGCCTGGATCGCTGCGGTGGGTTTGCCGCTGTTGGATCAGCTCCAGCGGCTGGATCGCGGCGCAGAGCCTTCCCTCCTGGGCCTGGCGGCGATGCCGGGTTGCGGCAAAACCACCCTCTGTGCCTGGCTCAAGCGGGCAGCGGCCTCCCAGGGCCTGGCCGTTGAGGTGGTGTCCCTCGATGACTTCTATTTCGAGGGGCAAGCGCTGGACGCGGCGATGCGGGGCAACCCTTGGCGGGCGCCCAGGGGCATACCCGGTAGCCATGACGTGGAGCTCCTGCAGCACTGCCTGCGCCAGTGGCGCAGCGACGGTGCGTTTGATTCCCCCGTCTTTGACAAGGCCCTGCGGCAGGGCCGTGGGGATCGCGCCGGCTGGAGAGCGCTGAAGGCCGATCTGCTGATCCTGGAGGGCTGGTTTGTCGGGGCGGGTCCCTGGCCGGCGAGCGAGCCTGATCTGATGTCCCTGGCTCCCGGAGAATCGGCCTACCGGCCAGTGATTCAGCGGAACCTCGCCCCCTACCAAGCGCTCTGGCGCGAGCTCGATTGTCTCTGGCAGCTCAGGCCCACAGCCCTCTCCCATGTGATGGCCTGGAAGCGCCAGCAGAACCAGACCCAGCAGCAACAGACGGGTGCTGGCCTGAGTGATCCAGAGCTCGAGGCGATGACGCGCAGTCTTCAGGTCTGCATGCCGGAAGCGGCACTGGTGGCTGGCCGCTCACCCGATGTGGTGCTGCAGGTGACTGCCCAGCGCGGGCTGCAGGCGGTCGAGCTGGCGGGCGGTTAGCGACAATCCCCCAAGGCATCCCTGCCCACCCAGTCGCCACAGCATCCGTGCACTTCCAGGACATCATCTAACTGGTGAGTTGTGGAAAGGAATCTCCGGGGTCAACCCAACTCATTCCAACCGTTCTAGGCTTGAACCCAACTTTTTTGGGTCATGCCTCGCCTTCGTCTTGATGCTGACGGAAAGCAGCTCAGGCATCAAGTCCTGGGCGGTCGAGCGCAGATCGTCCAGTACGAACTGAAGCCTGGTGTGTGGGTTTACAGGCAGCTGATTCAAGGCACCAAGCGATACATCAGCCGTCAGCTCACCGCCTCGACCCAGGAAGGCGCTCTGAGAGAAGCAGAGGACCTGTTCCTGGCCTTCCAGCAGGAGATCGACCTGAGCACAGGTCAGAAGGCGCTTGCCACGTATCCGATCAGCGATCTGTTGAAAGCCTGGGTCAAGGTCAAAGAAGAGAGGCAGGCCACTGGTCAGCTCAGTGAGAGCGCGGTCAGGGGAGCTACTTCCCATCTGCTTGGTGCTGTTCGGATCTACCTCCTGAACCACAAGCGACTCACAAGCATCGGGGAGATCAAGCGGGACACCTTCCTTGACTACGCCAACTGGCGGATGACAGAGGGGTGGAAGCAGATCACGGCCACTGGGGAGCGAAAGCCTCCAAAGGAATCCACGGTCAAGCGAGATCTGGTCCATGTGAAGGACTGGTTCCAGAACTTCTTGATCCCCCGTGGGTATGTGGAGAGCCTTCCCACGATCCCCAAACTCGTCACCCGTCAGGACCAGCTGGATGCCAACCCTCCAATCCCCCTAGACCCTGATTGGCGGCTCATCTATCAGCACTTGGAGCGCTGGTCAAAAGCTGGAGAGGAGTTCGGTAACCCTCGCGTTGGCTATTGGCGGCACCTGTTCCGTCACTTCGTACTGATCTCCTACAACGCTGGCACTCGGCCGACAGAGCTGCTCGGAAAGATCGAGAAGCGTCGGAAGTACGAGATGGACGGGTCGATCACCATCAAGGAGGTGCTGCTTGGTGGTCTGCGCTGGGATGACGTGAAGGTTGAGATGGCGGATCACTTAACCGAGTCCGGTAAGACCTTTGAGTTCCCTGAGGCAACCCTCCACATCCGATACACCAAGACCGGTGTTCCACGAGACGTTCCCTGCAACACTGGAAACTTCTTCATCCGTTGGCGTCAGTTCTGTGATGAGTACAGACGCAAGCACTCACTCCCTGCTTTGACTCAGACGGATTACGTATTCTTTAACCCTTACACAGGGAAGCCATACACCTACACCCAGTTTCATGAGACCTGGAAGCAGATGCGCCAGGAGCTGGGGAGTCAGCTCACTCCAACAAGAGGAGAGAAGGACTACACCATTTACTCGCTGCGCTCCTCATACATCACAAATCAGATTGAGGAAGGCAAGGACATTTACTTGGTCAAGCAGTTGACAGGTCATAGTCTGGAAATCTTGATTCGTCATTACGACAGAAGCGATGTGAAGAAGCGCCGTGCAGAAGCAACCGCAAGGACTTATTCACGCAAACGCTCACAACAGCGGGAGATTGACTTGAACAATCTGGATTCTCAGAACTCATCTGCTGCAGGAATCACATGGACAGTTCAGACCCTGAAGAAAGCAAAGTCACAAGTCAGCTCAAATCGATAAGCCTCTGAGTGAAACCTCTCGCACTCATCAGCAAACCCTTCCCCAGACCCTCCAGAATCCCCCACAAGCACCTTCAAAGGCGTAAAGAGTGGAAAGCATCTATCAGGCTTAGATGAGTCCTCTCAGGCGCATCTGGCCGCCTCTCCGTGCGCCTATCTGGGTTTGGTTGTGATAAGGGGTGTTTACAGGGAGAACCGGTCAGGGGCGTATACAGGGAGATCTGGTCCCCGCCTTATAAAGGAAGAAGCGGCATGGGACGATTATAGGGAGAACCGGTCCCGGCCGTATACAGGGAGAAGCGGTCAGGGGTGTATACAGGGAGAGGCGATAAGGGGCGTATACAGGGAAAAAGAGACACACAAGGAATTGTGCTCGTCACTATCGACAAGGAAAAGTCGTTAAAACCCTTCGATTGGAATCGAAGTTAAAGAAAGGAGTGACTCTGAATGCCAACCAGCTTTGGTTGGAGTAAGTCGTCATTCGCGCCGTTGGACGCCAGGGAGAGCAGAGCTTCAGGCACTCTGCAGTAGTACCCGTTATCCAACCCCGTTAGACCGACGCGAGTAACACAGCGGCGGCACCATGAACTCAGGTGAAATCCATCATTTGATGGAGGACGTGTTCGTGTTTCGGAGTAAGTGCTACAGGCGGAGCCTACGGTAACACTTCCCAAACCGAATCTAGGTGAATACCTATAGAGGTACGAATCACCACGCATCATTTTCGCCGTCTACCAGGACAAGGGACCAGTAGGCGGTGCAAAAGTTTCAACGTTGAAAAAAATGGACCTATCAAAACTTATTAATCCAATACGTGAAGATGGCGGGATTGACCATCGTTATTCAGGCTTGGCAAAGCAAATTGTTGAGCTGGCTGGCAGTGAATGCATCAAGGACCTTGCAAGCTTCTATCAATACACTAATGACGCAGAAGCACGCTTTGAAAAAGCAGGCCTAACACTGGTTAGCTCCTTCTTCCAAATCGAGATGGAGCGTTGGCAACAAAACAGCTTTAAGAAACGATTGCGTGAGTGTCTTGAGGAAATAGGTTTTCGACCATCCAAGATTACAAAGCTGCTCACTGCAGGAGAGTTTGTCGCGGGTCAACTAAAAGATCAGTCAAAGTGTTCATCCTGGGAATGGTTTGACTGTCAAGATGCTGCAAATGATTACAGAGATCAGTCAATTAAGTATCTCTACAGTCATGGCGTAACAGCCTTGTATCACCTTGCGCGTATGAATTGGAAAGGTCAGGTCAAGGCACGTAATAGTTATGACTATGACCTGGGTAAGCCACTATCCGTTCGAGAGCTTGAGAAACTTCAGCGACAGCACCCAGCAGACAACAGAGGTCAACAGGGTCGCAGAGGACGGAGTCAACCAAGAACTAATCAGACAGTGAACCCAACGCTTCCGCCGGGTTCTGAATCAGCAGCTCCTGGTGTCGAAACCACAGGAATAACTGACTTAGTACATCTCGACCCAGCGATAGACAGCCGTGAAGCCACCACAACTGAACTAGTAGAACAGCTGGTCTCCTTAGTCAAAGCCATTGATTGGTCAACGATCAAGGATCACCAAGAAGCAATGGATAACCTCAGTTCCGTTGAGTACACATGGTCTCAGATCAGTGAGGCTGTTGACGACTGGAAGTACTTACCTCTCACACTCACTCATACGTAGCATGACAACCAGATGAACAACAACACAAAACAACTAACAGCACTTCAACAACTAGAACTAATGCACCAAGCAGAACCCCCTCTTCCAAAGCCACCAGCCAAAGACATCATCCTGTCAAAGCAGGCCAAAGGGTTTGCTGTCTACGAGGTTCGTGGGGGTGTCACTACACGCCTCCCTGACGAAGAGCGATGGAGTGATGAAAGTGACTGCTAACGATCAACTACGAATCAAAGGCCAGAAGAAGGTCTCAGCAAGGGAGACCTTACGGATACCACGCGAGAGAGGAGAAGGTAAGGCTAAGCAAATGTCGAAAGACCCAGCTCAGTCACTGTTGATGGGTAGGAGGAGAGCAGTTACTTAAAAAGGTTGCCCATAAAGCACTTCTCCTCATCCTTGAAGATCTTCTGGAATTGCTCTTCATGGATCTTGGCATCCTCTGGGGGAAGCTTGTCCCGAAAGTTTTGGATCCAATGGTCT
>NZ_ADXM01000008.1:0-66412 GCF_000179255.1 Synechococcus sp. CB0205 | reverse complement strand
CGCGCTCGCCGCTGGGGGGGCGGTGCCAGAGGGTCTGGCCATGGCAGCCCACCCTCTGGGCGCTGCCCTCGGGGTCGCAGGCCAGGGCGGCCTGGGCCTGCACCTCCGTCAGCGCTTCACCGAGCTCGAGCAGCTCCGCGGCGGTGGTGGGTTGCCCTTGGCCGACCGCCACGATCTGAGCCCGCAGGGCTTCGGGGTAGGGCAGGGAGGCACGGCTGTGGATCTGCCAGCGGGGCCGCCTGATGGGGCCGCTGAAGCTGGCGAGCACCGCATCAACGCCATCGGCGCTGGTGCCGCTCATCAGTCCCAAGACCCGCATGCGCAGACAAAAGCCCCCGGGAATTCTCCCGGGGGCCGAGGACCCTGACGAGGGTTCAGCGACTCACTGTCACTTGTTGGGTTGCGGAGTCATGCGCAGGTAGGGCTTGATCTCGGTCACGCCCTTCGGGAACTTGCTGCGGGCTTCGTCGGTGGGGATCGAGGGAACCACGACGCAGTCCTGACCGTCGGTCCAGTTGACCGGGGTGGCCACCTGGTGGTGGTCGGTCAGTTGCAGGGAGTCGATCACCCGCAGGATCTCGTTGAAGTTCCGGCCGGTGCTGGCGGGGTAGGTGATCTGCAGGCGCAGCTTCTTGTTGGGGTCGATGATGAACACCGAGCGCACCGTCAGGTTGTTGAGCGAATTGGGATGGATCATCCCGTAGAGATCGCTCACCTTCTTGTCTTCGTCGGCCAGGATCGGATAGTCAACTGTGGTCTTCTGAACCTCGTTGATGTCGCAGATCCAGCCCTTGTGGCTCTCGGCGGAATCGACGCTCAGGGCGATCGTCTTGACGTTGCGCTTGTCCCACTCGGAGCGCAGCCGGGATACCTCGCCCAGCTCGGTGGTGCAGACGGGGGTGTAGTCCGCGGGGTGGGAGAACAGCACAACCCAGCTGTCACCAGCGAAGTCGTAGAGGTTGATCGGACCCAGTTGGGAGTCCTGGGTGAAATCGGGAACGGTGTCGCCGAGCTGCAGAGGCATGGCCGTGGCCGGTTGGAGGCAAAAATGGTGGCATATCTGCAGCGGGGCCTGACGGACCTCAGGCGAAAAGGCTGCGCTTGAGGTGCTCGAGCCCAAGCCCGCCGGTGGCCGAGACGAACAGCACCTGGGGGTCCAGCGCTTTGGCCTGATCGATCGCGGCCTTGGGGCAGCGGTCGATTTGATTGGCGATCAGTTGCCGCGGGACATCGCTGCCGAGTTGATCGAGGATGGCGTGGACGGTGCTGAGCTGCTCGCACCAGCCGGGGTCGGAGAGGTCCACCACCAGCAGCAGTCGATCGGCATCCAGGGTTTCTTCGAGGGTGGAGCGGAAGGCTTCCACCAGCGGCGGCGGTAGGTCCCGGATAAAGCCCACCGTGTCGGTCAGGAGCAGGTGCGCCGGGGCTCCCCCATCCGGGTTGGGCTGCACGATCCGGCGGGTGGTGGGATCAAGGGTGGCGAAGAGTTTGTTTTCCGCCAGCACCGCCTCCTGCTGCGGCGCTTTGCTGAGGGCGTTCAACAGGGAGCTTTTGCCGGCGTTCGTGTAACCCACCAGGGCGAGGCGGCGCTGGGTACGGCGGTTGCTGCGCAGCCGAGCCCGGTGTTCCCGCAGCTTTTGCACATCCCGCTGCAGCTTGTCGATCCGGCGGGCGATGGCCCTGCGGTCTTTTTCCAGTTGCGTTTCCCCTGGTCCTCGGGTGCCGATCCCGCCCCCCTGCCGCGAGAGCGAGAGGCCCCGGCCCGCGAGCCGCGGCAGGCGGTAACGCAGCTGCGCCAGCTCCACCTGCAGCCGGCCGGCGGAACTGGCGGCCCTCTGGGCAAAGATGTCGAGGATCAGCTCGCTGCGGTCACTGACGGGCAGCTCGAGCCGGGCCTCCAGGGTCCTGGCCTGGGCCGGGGTGAGTTCGCGATCGGTCACCACCAGCGATGCGCCGAGACGCCGGGCCTCCAGCGCCGCTTCCTGCACCTTGCCTTCGCCCCAGAGGTTCTGGCCGTTGCGGTTGGACTGGCGCTGCACCACCAGCCCCAGGGGCTTGGCGCCGGCACTGCGCACCAGTCCCTCGAGCTCGGCGATTTCACGTCGGGCATCCTCCGGATCGCTGGGGCTGAGCACCAGCAGCAGCACCTGCTCTTGGCCCGCCAGCGCCCGGGCCGGCGTGGTCTGTTGGGGCTCGGGCGGCGCCAGCTCACAGAGCACCGCAAGGTCGTCCTGCTCCAGGGGCTGCCAAGGGCAGTGGGGATCGGAGCTGGGGCTGAAGGCGGCGGCGGGCCAGCGGCCGCCGGCCTGGGGACTGTTGCCGAAACGCAGCCAGAACCCCGGCTGCAGATCGAGCCCGACGACGGCCTCATGGCCCTGGGGCTCGAGGTGTTTGGCCCGCCCCACGCAGGTGATCAGGCGCAGGGCATTGCCTTGCCTGCGGGGGCCGCCAGGCAGGCGCTCGAGCAGCCGGCCCGATTGCTCTAGGGGGCCCACCCAGAGCAATCGGCAGAGCCCCCGCTCATCCAGCACCAGGCTCAGGGGCAGGTCCAGCTCGGCGCTTTCGGCCGCCAGGCGCTGGAGACTGATCCAGTCCACCCCTGCGCTCTCGGGATGACGCCGGTGGCTGAGCCGCTCGAGGCGTCTGGTCTGGGCGGGCCGCAAGCCGGCGGTGCGGCCCATGAGCGCGGATTGCTTCAAGGGGTGCCGTTCGGTTTCGGGCGCTTGATCAGTAGGCAGCGGATCCCCGCGGCCGCGGCGCTGGCCTGGTCCTCGGGGCTATCGCCGATGTGCCAGACCCGCTCGGCTGGGAGCTCCAGTTGCTGCAGGGCAGCCTGCAGCGGCAGGGGACTGGGTTTGGCGGCTCCGACCACGGAGGAGACGACGACGGCATCCAACAAAGGACTGAGCTTCAGGGCCTCGAGCAGTGGCAGGAGGCGCTGATCGAAGTTGCTGACCACCGCCAACTTCAGCCCCCGCTGCTTCCAGCGCTGCAGGTTCTCGCGCACATCGGGGTAGACCAGCCAGGGGTCAGCCTTGGCGAAGTGCTGGAACAGGGTTGTCCCAAAGCCTTCGGGCAGCGGACCCTCGTGGCCGCAGGCTGCGAAGACCTGGGCGACCAGGGTGGTCCACCAGCGCTCTTCCGCCTCGAGCAGTGCCTCACTGCTGAGCCCAGGGAAGGCCAGCTCAGGTGCCTGGCGAAAGAGACCGGCAAAGACGCCATTGATGGCCTCCGGGGCGATCGTCAGGCCGAAGGTCTCAGCCACGGCGGCATAGCTCTCACCGACCGACTGGCGCAGGCCAATCAGGGTGCCCATGGCATCAAGCAGCAGGCCGCTGGGTGCGCTCATAGCCAGTTCGCCAGCCAGCCGCCGGCCACCTTGAGCTGTTGGGGGAGTCCGGGCATACGCGCCAGGTAGGCCAGGCGCCGCAGCTGAAAGGCGGCGGGGCCGGCCAGGGTCACTCCCATGCCGGTCAGGCTGGCTTGGCCGACCCCCAGGCCCATCATTTCCCCCAGGTCGTTCCAGGCGAAGTCCTCCAGGGGAGCGCCAAGCCGAAGCCGTTGCAGGTTGCGGGCGATGCAGCTGGCCTGTTGGTAGGCCACCTGGGCGTTGGCGGGATAGAGCGCACCGCAGGAGTCCGGGCAGGCCGCGGCATCCCCAAGGACAAAGAGATCTTCGCTGCCCTCCACCTGAAGGGAGGGGGCGCACTTCAGCCTGCCCCGCGGGTCCAGGGGCAGCGGGGGCTGCAGTTCCGGAACGCTGGCGGCCAGGCCCGCGGTCCAGATCACCCCATCGCAGCGCAGGGCTTCGGTGCTGTTGGTCCCATCCCCCAGCCGCTGCAGCTGCAGGCCGGTGGCATCGACGCTGGCCACTCGGGTATTCAGGCGCAGCCGGATGTCCCGTTGTTGGAGTGCCTTGCGGGCCTGCTCCCGGTTGAAGGCCTTGGCGATGGGCAGCAGCTCTGGACCTTGCTCCACCAGCTCGAGGATGGCGCTGCCCTCCAGCAGATCCGCGAGTTTGCAGGCCAGCTCAACGCCGCTGGCTCCAGCGCCGACGATCCCGATCCGCTGCAGCGGCGACTGCTTGGTTTTGAGTCGCGCAATCCAGCCCTGGATCTGCTCGACGTCCTCCAGGTCACGAAATCCAAGGGCGTGCTCGCGCACTCCCGGGATCCCATAGGTCTCCAGTTGTCCCCCGCTGGCAATGACGGCCTGGCTGTAGGGCAGCTCGCGCCCGCGATCAGTGGTGATGGTTCGGCGGCTCCGGTCGATGCGGCTGGCCCGCTCTTGGATCCAGACCACACCGGAGCCCGCCAGAAGTTCCCGGTAGCGGGGGGCAATTTCCCAGCGTTTCAGCTCCCCACTGAGCAGCTCGTAGAGCAGGGGTAAAAACAGAAAGTGCTCCCGTGGCTCCAGCAGCAGCACCGAGGGGTGCTCACCGGAAGCCGCCAGTTGCAGAGCGGTGTTGAGTCCGCCGAAACCACCGCCGATCACCACAACAGCTGCGGGCTCAACCTCGGATGGGGGCACGGCAGACGGTGGGGAAGAAGACCAGGGCGAACCCTAACCATCTCCCCCCACATTGGAAGATGGTGCGATGACCACGTCTGCCAACCCTTCCGCGCCCAGCTTCGACACCCAGCAGGCCTGTGAGCAGCTGCGGTCGTTGAGTGCGCTTGAGCGCATGCGTTGGGGGTTGGAGACCTTTGGTGATGGCTTCGCCCTGACCACCAGCTTTGGCATTCAGGCTGCGGTCTCGCTGCACCTGGTCAGTCAGTTGGAGCGCCCGGTTCCGGTGATCTGGGTGGACACGGGGTATCTGCCCCCGGAGACCTATCAGTACTCCCAGATGCTGGTGGAGCACCTGGGCCTCAAGCTGCATGTGGCCCAGTCAGGTGTCAGTCCAGCGCGCATGGAGGCTCTCCATGGCCGCCTGTGGGAAACCGGTCAGGTGGAAGACCTGGAGACCTATCACCGCATTCGCAAGGTCGAGCCCCTGGACCGGGCGCTCAACGACCTCCAGGTCACCTGCTGGGCCAGTGGTGTCCGTGGCGGCCAGACCGACCACCGCAAAGCGATGGACCCCATCCAGCTGGTCCGTGGCCGCTGGGCCCTGCGCCCCTTGCTGGATTGGAACAACCGCGACGTCTTCTATTACATGCAGGAGAACGGCCTGCCCCAGCACCCTCTGTTCGATAAGGGCTACTCGACGGTCGGCGACTGGCACTCCAGTGCCCCCGATGACGGCAGCACCAGCGGACGGGCCACCCGCTTTGGCGGTCTGAAGCAGGAATGCGGCATTCACCTGCCCGGGATGGCCGGCGAGGGCATCTAAATGGCCAAGCTGTTGCTGGTGGGCAACAGCCGATGGCACTGGGCGGAGCGCTCGCCCTCGGGCCTGCGCTGCTGGGATTGTGAGCCTCCGGATCCAGACGAGGCTTGGTCAGCGCCGCCACTGCGGGCTTGGGCCGCGGTGGGTGCTCTCCCTGCTGCCTTGGCCTTGCCAGAGGCGCAGCGCTTGCGGCTGGAGCAGGTTCCCCTGGCCGAAGCCCCCGCTTGGCTTGGCATTGATCGCGCCCTGGCGGGCTGGTGGGCGTGGCGGCAGCAGCAGGGAGCGGTGCTGGTGGTCGATGCCGGCACCAGCTTGAGTCTCACCCTGGTGGATGAGCAGGGACGCTTTGCTGGCGGCCGTTTGAGCGCGGGCCTAGCGCTGCAGCTGCGCAGCCTGCATCAGGGAACCGCGCAGTTGCCGCTGACCCAGCCCGACGCCGAGAACCTGCCGCCCTGGCCGAGGGAGACCGCCGCTGCCATGGAGGTGGGATGTCTGCAGGCGATGGTCGGTGCGGTCAATCAGGCGATGGAGCAGCTGGAGGACGGCTGCACGCTTTGGCTGACCGGCGGCGACGCCCAGCGCCTGGCCCCCTGGTTGAACCCGAGTCCGTTGGTTGTGGCCCCTCAGCTGTGTCTGGAGGCCCTGGATCAGCTCAGCTGAGGCCGAGGTCCTGAAGGATGTCGTCGGCCATCGAGGCCGCCTTCACCTTGAGGTAAGCCTTCTCGATCTTTCCTTCGGCATCCACCACAAAGGTGTGGCGCATCATGCCCATGTACTCGCGGCCCATGAATTTCTTGAGGCCATAGCTGCCGTAGCTCGCGGCTACGGGGCAGGGCTCAGCGTCACTGAGCAGGGTGAAGGGCAGGTCGTACTTGCTGATGAATTTGCTGTGGCTGGTGGCGCCGTCCTTGCTGATGCCCAGCACCGCGATGCCGTGTTTCTCAAAGCTGGCCCACTGATCGCGGAAGTTGCAGGCTTCCTTGGTGCAGCCCGGAGTGTCGTCCTTGGGATAGAAGTAGATCACCACCCGCTGCCCCCGGAAGCTGCTGAGGCTGACGCTGTTGCCGCTTTGATCAGGCAGGCTGAATTCCGGTGCGACGTCTCCGACCTGCAGGGCCATGGGGGGTGAGGGTTCAACTGGCGGGAGCCTAGAAGGACTGCCAGCGCAGGCGCCCCAGCTCTGGCTGAGCCCGCTGGCGCAGCCCTCTGCTGCAGGCCTGTCCCCCCAAGAGCAGCTGTGGTGTGCGGCCTTGCCCGCTGCGCTCCAGCCCCGATATCGCTCCAGCCGTCAGCAGCTGCGCGCCCGCCTGGCTGCTTTGTTTGCGGTCTCTGCAGAGTCCATTCCCCTCTGCAGCCCCCCTGGCGAGGCGCCGCGGCTGGAGGCGGGCTGGGGATTTGTGAGCTTGAGCCATAGCGGTGAGCAACTGCTGCTGGCCTGGTCCCCCTGGGCGGTGGGGGTGGACCTGGAGCGCCGCGACCGCGTGCTGCAGGCGGACCTGTTGGCCCAGCGTTTTTTCCCGCTTGAGGAAAACCAGGCGTTGCTGGCGCTGCCGGCGGAGGTGCGTCGCCTGCAGGTGTTGCGCAGTTGGGTGCGCAAGGAGGCGGCCATTAAGTGGATGGCGTCCTCCATCGCAGAGGAGTTGCGCCATTGGTATTGGGATGACACCAAGCAGGAGTTAATCCACCTGCAACGGGGCCTGACGCCCCCCTCGCTTTGCCTGGAGTCCGGTGGCTGGCTCTGCGCGCTGGTGGGTGATGGCGCGGGCGATACCCAGTGGGCTGAGGGCGGCTGATTTTGTTTTTTTACGCAGCCGATTCTTAAAACAAACCAGAGTTGCCGTGTCGCGTCCCACGGGACTCGCCATACCGGGGATGTCTTCCTCTGCAAACCCATGCGCAAGGCACTCCTTCCCTTGGCTGGCGTTGGTTTCCTGATGGCAGGCCTGTCTGCGCAGGCCATCCCTCAGAACCCGACCGACGCGAGCGGCATTCAATTTGGCGCTCCGACTTTCATTCAGCCTTCCGGTCTTCCCACCCAAACCGCCCGGACGGTGAGCAACGGTTTTGTTCGCTCCAACACCCTGCTGCCCCTGGGCGGTACTGAGGTGATCGACAACCCCGTTCCTCGCAACCTCTCCGACCTGTCCGGTTGGTCCAAAGATCAGCTCCAGGCTGGTCTTCAGCAGGAATACTCCGTGGATGTGGCCGCTGTGGCTCGCTTCCTGTATTCCCCCAAGGGTGAGCAGTTCCTGAAGGAGAGCATTCAGGAGAACAACTACACCCCCTTCTACAGCCAGCAGAACAGCCTGCAGGCCGTGCGTAGCGCCATCATTCTGGACTCTGCCGACGGCAAGCTGTCGAGCTACGGGATGATGAAGCAGCTCCCCACCGACCAGCGCCTCCAGGGCTCGATGAAGGTCTGTGATGTCAACAGCATCGAGAACAGCCAGCAGGCCACCTCGCTGCTCAGCTGGTACATGAACACCCCGGCTTGCATCGCGGCTTACACCGCCGAAGCTCCCGAGCCGGTCAAGCAGCCCGTTCGCGGTCTCTGGTGATCCAGCGGATCGCTTGATCCATCCCAAAGCCCCGGCATTGCCGGGGCTTTTTTGTCGTCTCAGTCCGAACGGCGAGCGACGAGGAGTCGATGCTGCAGCAACTGCGGCAGCGTGCCTTTGAGGCGTTGCTGGAGCTCGGCCTTGAGGCGATCGATCTCAGCCGGGCTGAGCGTTTGACTGAGCTGCTGGCGGTAGGGGGCATCCGCTGCAAACCAACGGGCGAGCAATCCCTCGTTAATCGGTAGTGCCAGCCGTTCCTCCCACGCTCTCCACTCCAGGGTCCAGCCCTGCTGGATCAGGGCGGCCTCGAGCGCGCTGGGCTCGGGTTGTGGCATGAGGATGGTCTGCTCGATCGCCATCACTCTCTCCAGCAGGACGGCCAATGCATCGGTGGGCGTTCCCGCGCGCTTCAGTCCTCCCGCGGGACCCAGCTGGGGCTGGCTGAAGAGCAGGCGCAGGCGGGCCTTCGGTGCAGCGAGTGCCGTGAAGGCGGCAACTGCGGCCTCGAGTTCCTCGGGGCTGCTGTGTTTGAGCGGATGCCGGCTGGCAATCCATTCGAAGCGTTGGCCGCTTCCCTCGAGTGCGCTGAGGTCTGGGATCAGTTGGGGGCGCTCCAGGCTGTCGAGGACCTCCAGTTGTGTGCCCAGTCGCGTTTGATCGGCGCTGCTGGCGGCGTGGATCACCACACCGCCTTCGGGGCAGCACTGCAGGGGATCGAGGGCCCAGAGCAGGGAGCGGGCCTCGAGCAGGAGTACCCGGTCATGCCGTTGCCAAGGGGCATCAGCCCAGAGCTCCTGGCGCAGGCGATCGAGGCGTTCCCCTTCGCTGCCGGACTGCCGTTGAATCCAGCGCTCGAGCTCGGGGTCATCCGGACCGCTGCTGAGCATCTCGCCGAGTTCCTGCTGATGCTCAACGGCCGCGGCGAGCTGGGCGGCACGTCGCTGCTGCAGCCGTTGGCGGCGCTCCCCTTCCCAACCCAGGGTTCCGGGCTGCCAGAAGACCTGCCCCTGGAGATCGCTGGGTAGGTATTGCTGGGCGACCCAGTGCTCGGCGTAGGCATGGGGGTAGCGGTAGCCGACGCCATCGCCGAAGGCCTTGCCGTCGCGGTTGGCGTCGCGCAGATGGGCCGGCACCGCCTGGCGATTGCTGGCTTTGACGTTTTTGAGGGCGTCAAAGAAGCCGAGCAGGCTGTTGCTTTTTTCGGTGGAGGCCAGATAGAGCGCGGCCTGGGCCAAGGGATAGAGGCCTTCCGGTAAACCCACCCGCTCGAAGGCCGCGGCGCAGGCCTCAACGACCACGACGGCTTGGGGGTCCGCCAGGCCGATGTCTTCCCCGGCGGAGATCAGCATGCGCCGGAAAATGAAACGGGGGTTCTCCCCGGCTTCGATCATCTTCGCCAGCCAAAAGAGAGCGGCATCGGGGTCGCTGCCGCGCAGGGACTTGATGAAGGCGCTGATGGTGTCGAAGTGGGCGTCCCCTTGTTTGTCGTAGAGAACGGCCCGCTGCTGGATGGATTCTTCGGCGATGGCCAGGGTGATGACGATCTGTCCCTCGCCATCGGGCTCCGTCGTCTCCACCGCCAGCTCCAGCGCATTGAGCAGGCTGCGGGCATCGCCGCCGGCCACCTCGACGAGATGTGCTGCGGCCTCAGGACTGATCTGGACGGGCCGCTCTCCATAGCCCCGTTCTCGATCGCGAAGGGCCCGCTCGAGCAGTTGATGCAGGTGCCGATTCTCGAGGGGCTGAAGCCGAAACAGCCGTGAGCGACTGACCAGGGCTTTGTTGACCTCAAAGAACGGGTTTTCCGTGGTGGCTCCGATCAGGGTGACCGTGCCGTTTTCCACCCAGGGCAGCAGAGCATCTTGCTGCGCGCTGTTGAAGCGGTGCACCTCATCGATGAAGAGCAGGCTGCGCAGGCCGTGCTGATCGAGCCGGCGCTTGGCTTCATCGACCTCGTGGCGCAGGTCCTTCACGCCGGCGAGGACGGCATTGAGACTGCTGAAGTGGGCCCGGGTGGTGGCCGCAATGATCCGGGCCAGGGTGGTTTTGCCGACGCCCGGTGGGCCGTAAAAAATCAGGTTGCCGACCCGATCGGCGTTGATGGCACGCCGCAGCAGTCGACCGGGTCCGAGGATCTCCTCTTGGCCTTGAAAGTCGTCGAGGCTCCTGGGCCTGAGGCGATCAGCCAGGGGGGCATGGTGCTGGCGCAGCTGCTCACCGTGATGGCTGAAGAGATCGCTCAAGCCGCGCCGAATGAGGTGTCGATCTCCATCATCCGCGGGACAGAACCCTTCAGCATCCCTAGGTTGCGGATTCCTGAGTCACTGTCGTGCGGCGCCTGCTGGCTCCCCTGCCGTTGTTGCTGTTGTTGGTGGGCTGTGGGCCCAAGCAACCCCAACGCCAGCCGACGGCCGTTCAGGTCCAAACGATTGGTTCGGCTGAGTTCAATCCATCGATTGATGTCATCAGTCGCTTGAGCTCGACCACCGATGTCTCGCTCAGGCCCGAGGCCGATGGCCGGGTCGTGAAGATCCTGGTGAAGCAGGGGCAGAAGGTGAAAGCGGGCGAGCCGATTTTGGTGCTCGACAACGTGCAGCAGACCGCGGCACTGGATTCGGCCAAGGCCGAGGCGCGCAAGGACCGCCTTAATGCCGAGCGCTACGTCTTTTTGAATGAACAGGGCGCTGTTTCCACCAAACAGCGGGATGCTTACGTCACCCAGGCGATTCAAAGTGCCGAGCGGGTGCGCTCCGATGCCGCCACTCTGGGATACAAGTACGTCACCTCTCCCATCGATGGAGAGATTGGCGATCTCGACACGGTGAAGCTCGGCGATTACGTCCGCAAGGGGCAGGCGATTACCGGGATTGTTGATAACTCCACCCTCTGGACGTTGATGGATGTTCCTGCGACGGAAGCCTCTCGCGTCGCACTGAACCAGGCGGTTCTTCTGCGCACCCAGGGCAATCCGCCGGTGGAGGGGAGCGGCAAGGTGGTCTTTATCTCTCCCTATTTCGGCGTCAGCGGCAACAGCTCTTCGCCCAACACGGTGTTGGTGAAGGCTGCGTTCCCCAACCTCACCGGCAAACTCAAGACGGGCCAGTACGTCTTGAACCGGATCATCACCGGAAGCCAGCAGTCCCTCTCGGTCCCGGTGTCGGCGGTGTTGATGCAAGCCCAGCAGCCTTTTGTCTATCGGATCGTTCGTCTCTCGGAGGCCCTGCCCAAGATCAAAGCTTCCAAGACCGTCCCCGAAAAACAGAAAAAGCGGCTGGCCTCAATGCCCGGCTCGACGCCAATCGTGGTGCAGACGTCGGTTCAACTGGGCGATCTCCAACACAACCGCTACCCCGTGCGTTCGGGCTTGAAGGCTGGGGATCAGGTGGTGGTCAGCAATACGGCTCTGCTGCGAACGGGTTTGCCCGTGACCATCGCTCCGGCCAGCAAGCGATAGGGAGTAGCTGCGATGTCGCTCTCGGATCGGTTTATCAAGCGCCCGGTGCTCACCACGGTGTGCAGCATCTTGATCGTGCTGGTGGGACTGATTGCGATTCCCACCCTGCCAATCGAGAACCTTCCCAACATCGCCCCACCGCAGATTCAGGTCACGGCGAATTACAGCGGAGCGAACTCCCTGGTGACGGAGCAGGCGGTCACCAACGTTCTCGAGCAGCAGATCAACGGCGTGCCGGGAGCGGCCTACATCTCCTCGCTGACGACCAACACCGGTGCCAGCACGGTCAATGTCTTCTTTGACGAAGGCACTGACATCAACATTGACCAGGTCAATGTGCAAAACCGGGTGTCCTTGGCGATGCCCCAACTGCCATCGCAGGTGAGCAACACGGGGGTCTCGGTGATCCAAACCACCCCCTCAATCCTGTTGGCTTATCAGGTCTCCTCCTCGGAGGGGCAGTTCGATCGCGCCTATCTCAATGGCCTGATCTATGAGCAGCTCTACTACCAGCTAGAGCGCATTCCAGGGGTTGCCCAAGCGACCTTGTTTGGCGGGAGTAACCCGGCCTTTTGGCTGTTCGTCGATCCGAACAAGCTCACGGCCAACCAGCTGACCGCTGATCAGGTGGTGTCGGCTGTTCGCAGTCAGAACTCCGTCGCCATTGGTGGCCTGGTCGGTGGTCCACCGGCGGGGGGGAATCAGCTCTTCACCTATCCGATCTTGGTCGAGAACAATGGCAACTTGGTCTCGGTTGATCAGCTCAACCAGTTGATCGTTGGTCGCTCTCCCCAGGGCAATCTGCTGCGCTTGCAGGACGTGGGAGAAGCCACCTATGGCTTCAATACCTTTGCGACGGAAGGGAGTGATATCAATGGCTACCCCGCGATCACCGTCGGCGTTTATCAGACCCCCGAGAGCAATGCCCTGCAGGTAAGCGAGGCGGTGGTGAACCTGATGGATCAGTTCCGTGCTCAGGTTCCTCCGGGGGTGACGGTGCAGCAGATCTACAACGTCGGGCAGTTCATTGAGTCCGCCGTTGGAGGGGTCACCGACGCCCTGGGCCTAGCGATTGTGTTGGTGCTGGTGATCCTCTTTCTGTTCCTGCAGGACTGGCGCGCCACGGTGGTTCCGAGCCTGGCGATTCCGATCTCCTTGGTGGGCACCTTTGCCTTCATGAAGGCCTTTGGTTTTTCGATCAATCAACTCACCTTGCTGGGCCTGGTCTTGGCCACGGGCCTGGTGGTGGATGACGCCATTGTCGTGATTGAAGCGGTCGCCAAAAACCTTGAGCAGGGAATGAAACCGCGTCAGGCCGCCCTCGAATGCATGGGCGAATTGATCGGAGCGATCATTGCTTCCTCGCTGGTGCTGATGGCGGTGTTTGTGCCGGTGGCGTTTTATCCCGGTGGGATCGGCATCATCTACCGCCAGTTCGCCTTGACGATCGCGTTCTCGATCGCGATCTCGACCTTTAACGCCCTGACCTTCTCGCCGATGATGGCGGGGCTGATTTTGAAGACTGAGAAGCCTCCGCGCCCAGAAGGCTGGCGTTGGACCGTGGCTGGTCTGGTGATTGGGCTGGGTTTTGGAAAATTCAGCGCAGCCTCCTTTGGACCCCTGGCCTATGTCGTGGGGATTGCGGGGTTTGGCTTTGCCGGCAGTCGGCTGGCTCTGATCTTTGATCGCTTCAATGCCTTTTTTGCTCGCTTGGAGCAGGGCTATGGGCGTCTCCTCCACTGGCTGATCGACCGCCGGCGTTGGATCTTGATGGGTTTGGGGGCTGGGATTGTGACCACCGCCATTGCCTTCAATGCCCTGCCCACGGCTTTCATCCCTGAGGAGGACCAGGGCTATGGCCTGGGGATCTACCAACTTCAGAACGGAGCGTCCCTCTCTCAGACCCAACAGGTGGGCATGCAGATCGCCGAGGTGCTCAAGCAGGAGAAGAACATCACAGCAGGCAGTGTGATCAGTGGTGCTGGGTTTAACGGCAATAGCCCCGATCAAGGTCTGTTTTTCTTTGGGCTGAAGCCCCTGGATGAGCGCTCAGGCTCCGAAAACAAAGCCCCGGCGATTGTTGATCGCCTGAATGCCAAGTTGTCCCGCTTCAGCAGTGGCCTGGCGGCGGCTTCTCAACCCCCAGCCATCCCAGGCTTTTCGGCGCAAGGGGGCTTTTATTTCCAGTTCAACGACCTCAGTAATGGTGCCTATACCTTCACCCAGTTGGATCAACTGGCGGAGCAACTGGTCAGCCAGGGTCAGGCCAGCGGTGCTTATTCCAACCTCTATACCCAGTTTGTTCCAAGTGCTCCAGCCTTTGGACTGAAGATCGATCGATCGATTCTGGGTGCGCTGAATGTCGACTTTCAGCAGGCCATGCAGACGATCGCCATTTTGGCGGGTGGTAACTACTCCGGTCTGACCTACGAGAGTGGTCAGGTGCGCAACATCTATGTCCAGGCCGAGCCCGCCGGTCGCCAGGGGTTGGAGAACATCCTGAGCTACTACGTACGCAACCGCGACAACAAGTTGGTGCAGGTCTCGGAGTTCGCCTCGTCTGAACTCTCCAGTGCACCGCCGGTCATCAGCCACTACAACCTCTACCGAACGGTTTTGATTCAGGGTGTTCAGGCCTTGGGTAAGAGTTCTGGTCAGGCGCTGAGCGCGATCCAACAACAATTCAAGGCCCTTGATTTCAACAACATCGGCTATGCCTTTACGGGGATTGCCGCTCTACAGCTCTCGGCCGGCAGCGCCAGCGTGTTGGTCTTTGGCCTGGGGGTGTTGTTTGTCTATCTCGTGCTGTCCGCCCAGTACGAGAGCTACGTCACCCCGGTGATCATCCTGATGACGGTGCCCTTGGCGATGCTCGGCGCCTTGGCGTTCCTCTCCCTGCGCTCGATTGATCTCAATATCTATGCCCAGGTGGGCTTGGTGACCTTGATTGGTTTGGCCGCGAAAAACGGCATCCTGATCGTCGAGGTCGCCGAGCAGCATCTGGAATCGGGGATGTCCTACGGCGAGGCTGCCATTGCCGCAGCTGAGTCGCGGATGCGGCCGATCTTGATGACGGCCATCGCCTCATTGGCGGGATTCTTCCCCTTGGTGGTGGCCACCACGGCGGGAGCCAACAGCCAGCAGTCCCTCGGCACCGTGATCTTTGGTGGCCTACTGGTCGCCACGGTGCTGTCGCTTGGGGTGGTTCCGCCGTTCTATGTCGCCATCAAAAACTTGGAGGAGCGCTGGTTTGGCGCTCCAACGGCACGGGGTTAGGGCTGATCAGGTGATCACGGTCGGGCGGTCCATGCCCGTGCGGGTCTTGATTTCAGCTAGGGCATCGGCTGCAGTGATCAGGTCGGCCAAGGCGGTCTGGGGATCCTGGTTCAGATCACCGCTGCTGGGCACATAGCTCTCGAGGTACAGCCGCAGGGTGGCGCCTTGGGTGCCGGTGCCGGAGAGGCGGAAGACAACGCGGCTGCCGTCATCCAGCAGGATCCTCAGGCCCTGGCCGGTGGTCAGGGAGCCATCCACCGGATCGCTGTAGCTGAAGTCATCGGCCGTACTGATGCGGCGGCCGGCGAAGTCCTGGCCCACCAGTGAGGGCAGCATGCCCTTGAGGCGGTCATAGAGGCCATGGGCCTTCTCGCTGGCGATCGCTTCGTAGTCATGGCGCGAGTAGTAGTGCCGGCCGAAGCGCTTCCAGTGGGCATCCATGATCTCGGCCACCGAGCAGCGCTTGCTGGCCAGGATTTGCAGCCAGAAGAGAACGGCCCAGAGTCCGTCCTTTTCTCGGATGTGGTTGCTGCCGGTGCCGAAGCTCTCCTCACCGCAGAGGGTGATGCGGTCGGCATCCAGCAGGTTGCCGAAGAACTTCCAGCCGGTGGGTGTCTCGAAGCAGGCGATGCCGAGCTCCTTGGCGACGACGTCAACGGCGGCGCTGGTGGGCATGGAGCGGGCGACGCCCGAGAGCCCTTGGGCATAGCCCGGCGCCAGCGTGGCATTGGCGGTCAGCACCGCCAGGCTGTCGCTGGGGTTCACGAAGCAGCGGTTGCCCAGGATCATGTTCCGGTCGCCATCGCCATCGCAGGCCGCACCAAAGCGATAGGCATCGCTCTCCATCAGGAGCTCGGCTAGATCGTGGGCGTAGGTGAGGTTCGGGTCGGGGTGCCCACCACCGAAATCCTCCAGGGGCTTGCCGTTGCGGACTGTTCCTGCCGGTGCCCCCAGCAGGCCCTCGAGCAGTCGGGTGGCGTAGGGGCCCGTGACGGCGTGCATCGCGTCGAAGGCGATAGGGAAGTCGTCTTGAATCAGCGCCTTGATCTGATCGAAGTCGAACAGCTTCTGCATCAGGGCGATGTAGTCATCAACCCCATCAATCACCTCTAGGCGGAGATCTCCCACCGTCTGCTGGCCGACGGCATCAAGGTCGACCGGCGCGGACTCGAGGATGCGGTAGCCATCCAGGGTCTGGGTGCAGGCGTAGATCGCGTCCGTGAGGGATTCGGGGGCCGGACCGCCATTGGCGCCATTGACCTTGACTCCGAAATCACCGTCGGGACCACCGGGGTTGTGGCTGGCCGAAAGGATGATGCCGGCCGTGGCCTGGTGCTGTCGGATCAGGTTGGAGGCGGCCGGGGTGGAGAGGATTCCGCCGCTGGTGGTGATGATGCGGCCCACACCTTGGGCGGCGGCCATGCGGGTGATCACACCGATGGCTTCACGGTTGCCGAAGCGGCCATCGCCACCGACCACCAGGGTGCCGCCTTGGATCCCGGGAACCGTGCGCAGGATCGCCTCGATGAAGCTCTCGAGGTAGTGGGGTGTTGCGAACTGACGGCTGCTCTTGCGTAGCCCCGACGTGCCTGGTTTTTGATCGGAGAAAGGGGTCTCGAGAGCGATCTGCCGCACGCCGCTGGTCATCGGTGAGAGCCGAGGGGGCACCAAGTTAGACCGATGTTCTTGATTCCAGAGGTGATGCGGCGGAACTAGCTGCCGCCAAAGCCAAAGCCGCTCTTCTTCTGGTTGTCAGGGGCTTGGGGCTGGTTGGCTTCGGGCTTGGCCAACTCCAGGCTGCGGCAGACCAAAAGCAGGCGCTGGGCTGGATCGCTTAAGGCTTCCCGCCGTTGATAGCTGTTGCTTGCAGCGGGTTTGGCTTTCTCAAGGATGCTCCAGAGCAGGTCCTTGCAGCTGGCGGGAAGTCGGGGGTGATCCATCAGTGGATCGGCGAGCTCTCGGGACCGTGAACAGCTTGCGGCGCTGTTGTCGCGGGCGCAGCTGATGGTGATCAGCTGCAACTCCTTCAGGCTCTCTTCGCTTGGGAAGGGAACGTAGGGGTCAGCCGCCAGCCCCGCTCCGCCGCTCAGAACTGCAGCAGCGGCAATGGGCAGGGGCAGCAGCTGACGCAGGGACACCATGGGGCCGGGCTCACTGGCATCCATCTTGGATCGAAATCGCGGCGCCTAGCCCAGAACCATTTTTTTGCTGCGCGTGGGATGCAGCAGATCAATCATCAGGGTGTTGATCCATCCGTCCTGCTTGCTCTGCCAGAACAACAGCAGATAGTGCCCTTTGCGTTGGATCCGCATGGCTAGAGCAGCGGGGTCACTCTCAAGTAACGCGGCTCTGCGTGGCAGGGCTCAAAAGCTCTGCTTTGGTTTCAACAGTTGGAAGAGACTCTGTTCCTAGGACTGTTGAAAGCCGGTGTTTATACCGATCGCGCAGCGCAGATCTGCTCCATAACGTGTGTGCATCTCCGATGGGGATGGGGAACTGAAGGCGCTGGGGGGCCAGCGTCTTTTTTATTGCCCAGGATGTTGAAGAGACCGGTTCTTTTACTCATGGTGTTGCTTTGCGAGTACTCCTAAAACAGCAGCAGACACCAACAGAACGCCCCTGTTCGGGCGCTCGGGTGCCAAGGGCGGTCAACAGGCCGCCCTTCTTCATGGCCCCTGGCTAAAAGGGAGGCTCCATTGCCGTGGGAGCGATGCCTCTTCTGCCGCGCTGGCGCTTCATGACCGATGAGGCCAAGGCTTTAACCAAGCGCGTTGCTGTCTCTGCGGTGGCCTTGCTGTTGGCAGCGCTGTTGCTCCGTGCCCTGCTGCCCTGGATGCTGCTGGTCCTGCTCCTCTGGGGGCTTTGGCGCTGGCGGCGGGGCTAGCAGCCTTGGGTCCGCCATCGTTTTGTATCTGCCGGTACTAACGGGGGCCAGGCGATCTATAGGTTTTGTAGCGATGGACTTGGGGAACTGACTTGAGGCAGCCAGTCGAGCCCTGGGCTTCCACTCATGTTTGACCCGTTTGGTCTGTCCTGCCTGGATTACTTGATCTGGCTGCGCTCAGGTCAGGAGGCCACGCTTCGCCTCTCCTGCAGTCAATCCACCATTTCCCGTAACGCGAAAGCTGTCGCCGAATCCCTTGGCCTGGATGCCCGCAAGCTCGAGGGGGAGTGGAGCCTGGATGGGGATCTCTCGCTCCTGAATGCCGAGAGGGAGGTGCATCAGTTCGCTCGCTGGCAACGGAACGATGCCCTGCGCATTGACGGGATCTACGGGGCTGGGGCGCCCTATCTCGAGGGTCTCTCTGATCCTTGGGTCTGCGGTCGATCGGACTTCATGGGGATTCCCTATCCCATGGTGTTGCTCAGCCAGTCGATCTTGGATGTCTGGATCGGTTGCCATCCCGATCTGCCGGAAGACGACGACAGGTTTGTCGTGGTCCCCCTCAGCCGTTACCCCGCCTATTTCTTGGTGGATCGTGCGCACCCTCTGCTGGAGTCACCAGGCGATTTGACCCTGGAGGATTTGCGGGGATTCCCGGTCCTTTCCCTGCCCGATGGTGCGTTTCCGAAGATGCAGCAGCACCTCAAGGGCTTGGGTTTGGCGCGCACTCCAGTGGGAACGACGCGCCATGACCCCCGCCGCTGGGAGGGGCGCACCGAGGATCAACTCACCATCAGCTACGGCAGCCCCCACACGGTTGCCTGTTTTGCTGGGGCCAAGGTTGCCTTGCCTCTCTCCACAGGGCTGACCTTGGGGGATTCCCTGGTGGTGAAGCGCCGTTTCGCGGACAGCGACGCCTTTGTGCAGCTCGTGGCTCAGCTGCGTGCGCGTGCTCAGTCCCTCTCGGCGTCTCGCCCTGAGCTGGTCAGTTGTTGAGCGGCCAATGATTGGACTCGATGAACTGGATTGCCTGGATTACCTGATCTGGCTGCGCACCGGTGATCGGGTGGCCCAACGGCTCAACTTGGATCAAGCCTCGGTGTCCAGAAAGGCGCGGCGAGCCGTGGCGGCCTTTGGCTTGGAGACCAGAAAAGTCGAGGGCGAATGGCAGCTGGAGGGGGATTGCACGCTGCTCGATTTAGAGCGGCAAGTTCACCAAGATTGCCGCTGGAAACGGGACCTGCCGCTGCGGATCGAGGCGCAATATTATTCCGGCCCGTTATTGCTCGATGCACCCCCCAAGGGGTGGCTCTGTGGTGCTTTTGATTGTCTTGATGTCGCCACTCCTCTAAGCCTTTTAAGGCGTGGTGTTGTGGATGTTTGGATTGCTGGTTTTCCTGATGTACCAGGGGACGATGACGATGCTTTCGCTGTCGTTCATCTCGATCGTTTGCCAACCCATTTGGTGGTCTCCCCTGGTCACCCGCTGACCCGCCTGGGCTCAGCCATCACCCTGGAGGATGTCCGTCAATTTCCCTGCTTGGCCTTACCCGATGGTGCTTTCCCGAAGTGTCAGGCTGTTTTGGAGGGATTGGGATTGTGGAACTCCCCCTCGTCGGTCCGCCGCTACTCCTATGAGGTCTGGGAAGGCCGAACCGCGGATGAAGTCACAGTGGCCTACGCCAGTGCCTTTTCGATCAGCCTGTATCCCACAGAAAAGGTGATTTTGCCGATTGAGATTCCACTGACGGTTGGCGACAGCGTCGTGGTGCCGCGTCGCTTCGCGAATCATCCGCGCTTTCTGGCGTTGCTCGAGCACTTGCGCTCGCGCCTGGAGTCCATGCGTTCGGCCTACCCCGAGCTCGAGATCCTGCCGGCCTAAAGCCGCTCAACCCCACTGCCGCAGCGCTGTCGGTTGCGTTCGAGTTTGCGCCGCAGTCGTTCGGTGATGCCTAGATCGGCAGTGCGCCAGAGACGATCCATTTCACGGGTGAAGTGGGCAGCGACATGCGGGGAGCGGATCACCAGCAGCACCTCGTCGTTTTGATGGGCGGCAGAGGGGCTCCAGTTGAAGCTGCCGGTGATGACGGTCTTGCCATCGATGACAGCGAACTGGTTTGGCTGGAGACCAGAAGTGCTGTCCCAGCTTTGTTCCTCAGGGTTTCTGTGGGTCCCTGAGCCGATAAGAGAGCCAATCTCTCGCTTGGGGATGCATTGGAAAGGTGTACGGCTACGAACGACTAAATCTGCCCTTGATGGCTTGAGCTATTCGGTGGTAGTAGCCAGACCGTTGTGCTGGAACTATCAGGCGATGGCGTTTTTGTTGTCTCGGCAAGAGGCTGGGCAACCCAATAAGAATCTTCCTGATTTTATTCACCACCTCTCATCTCTCACTAGTAAAAGGTGAGAGGTGGTGAAGTTCTTTGAGACTTGCCCAGAAACTCACTCAGTCAAGCGCCTGCTTTCTCTGCCCATCAGACGCAGGACTCCAATCGGTGTAGACCACTTTCCACGCCTTGACTGTTTCAGGTCCGATTTCATTGATGCGGAGACCTGTTGATCCATCACTGGATAGCAAGACAAATGCTTTCCCGTTGACCAGGCTGTAATTGGCGAGAGCATCAGCGATCTGCTTATTGACAGCAAAAACGCCATCACAACCATTGACGACGATGTATCCATTCTTGTTCTTGATTCCAAATGCTTCAATCTTTTCGCTACCAGTAGTTACACGCCTTCCGAATGACTTTTCCGCAACTGTCTCAAGGCGAACCCTTATCATATTCCGACCGAAGAAGGAGGCAACGCGGAATGTGCGATTGTAGTTGCGGTCGAAGACTCCAATGGTCTGACCTGTTATGGGATTCTTGAGAATGACAGGTTTGGAGAGTGGGAACTTGGTGCTTTCAAGATCCTGTGAGCGCCAGTCTTCGGTAATAGTGAAGACCTCAACCCCAGGAAATTGCCTAGGCAGTTTTTCTTCTTGGTATTGAATGTATTCCTCGGTGCGCGTTGGTTCGCAGAGATGAAGTTCTTCCTTGAGGTTGTCTCCGTATTTCTTGGGACTAATTTCAAAGGCGCAAACCGGAGCGCTCGCTATCAGCATTGCTGAAATCAGGGCTGAGGGGCGTAGCAGGCTCATGGTGCGATCGCGTGTATTCCTGTAGCGTACACCCATATACTGTGATCCGTCTCTTATGTGTTTCCTGCATATCAACTCGCAGAATAGCGCTTCTCTTTCATCTTTTGGGTCAAGATTGACTAAGGTTGTTTCACTACTGTTTCTTTCGGTAGCGCCTCCTTCAGTCGCTGCTCCAACAGTAAGCGTCCGAAGTGCAGTGAATTGTCCTGGTGTCTACTTGCCAGCAGGTAGCGGCAAAGTATGCAAAGCGATGCCTGACTATAAGGATATTATCTATCTTGGGGAAAACTCCCGTAAGTCCTGCAAGTTTCCATACACCCGCGTGAATGCTGGAGACAGCAAGTGGTGCGTGACTTATCCGGATCCGTAAATTGCTGTTTGCTTCTCAGGAAATCAACTTCACAAGCGCCCTCAGTCATCGACAAAGTGATCGCGCTTACCAGTGGATTCAGAACGACGCTAAACAACCCGATAAGCATCTACGTAGTTCTGCTTGGTCTGGTAGCGAAGCCACTCCCATAGCCACTCAGCTCCTCTGAATTCCACTACCGCAGCGCTGGCGGTTGCGTTCGAGTTTGCGCCGCAGTCGTTCGGTGATGCCCAGATCGGCAGTGCGCCAGAGGCGATCCATCTCACGGGTGAAGTGGGCGGCGACCTGCGGGGAGCGGATCACCAGCAGCACCTCGTCGTTCTGATGGGCGGCAGAGGGCGACCAGTTGAAGCTGCCAGTGATGACGGTCTTGCCGTCGATGACAGCGAACTTGTGGTGCAGTTTGTCGCCGCGGGCCAACTGTGGTGTGCCGACGCCTTCGGCTGCCCGCTCGAGCGGTTGATTGTTCGTCTCTATCTTGCAGTCGCGATCAGCCATGGCGACCCCCAGGAGATCGAGGACTTCAGAGAAGGGACGGCTGGCAAAGCCTGGATCAGCCACAAGCCGCAGCCGCACCTGCTGCGCCAGTCGCTCGGCCAGTTGGTCGGTGAGTGACTGCGCGGAGAAGACAAACAGGGCTAGATCGATGCGCTCCCGTGCCTCCGCGAGGACGGAAGCGATCAAGGCCAGGCCGTTGTTGGGATCACTGCGGCGATGGGGCGCAAACAGCACCTCCACCTTGCTGCTTCCCACACGGATGCGCTCAGCGGCGTGCTGACCTTTGCCCAGGCCAAAGCGGCTATCGGGTTGCCCGCCGGGCCCGTCTCCCCACATCCGCTCAAAGTCCTCGCGGAAGAGTGCGGCCAACGCTGGGTTCTCGATCTGCAGCAGGTGGTTGGCGTTCCCGCGGGTTCGGGGCGCGCCCGGGTCCCCATGGATGCCTGAGGCGGTGAAGTTGGCCGACCCCGTCACCACGGTCTGCCCATCGACCACCAGGTACTTGCTGTGCATCAGGCCGCTGCCCTTGCTGCCATCGGCGGTGTCATCCAGCAGGGGGACGCCCGCGCGCTGCAGGATGCCCACGGCATCGCCCTGCTGCCGCTCGCTCTCCGAGAGTTGCCCGTCGCCGTTTTGGTCGGCTAAGGCGCGCAGCTGCCGGTGGCGTTGCCGCTGATGGGGGCTGAGCTCGGCTTCGTGCTGGCTGCTCCAGGGTTGGCTGTAGAGGTTCTCCAGGACCACCTTCACCGGGATGCCCCGCCGGTGTTGCTTGACCAGGGCCTGGGCGATGGCCGGGAGGGAGAGCTCCTGAACGGCCACCAGAATCTCGGACTCCGCAGAGCGGATCGCTTCGATCAGCAGCGCCTCGAGGTCCTCACCCGCTCGCCACTGGCGGCTGATCGGGCTGATGTAGCCGCGGTCCTCCCGTTGGTTGAAGGCTGCCCTGATCTGCGGGTGCTGTTCCAGCTCTGGCGCCCGCTCGGCGCCGATCAGTTGCCCGGCGCTGCCGCAGCCCTGCAGCAGGCAGGCCAGGGTTAGCAGGCTCCTGAAAGCGGGCCGCTGCAGCATCAACGTCTCAAGAGGGATCTGGAGCCAGTGTTCCCTTGGTGCCTCAGCCGTGCTCGGGCATTTCTGAGGTCAGCAGCATCGAGCCAAACCAGAGGCTGCTGATCAGCACCGCCGCCAGGACCCCGGCGCCAATACCCACCTTGACCATCAACAGGGGAACGGCGATGGGGAACAGCACGGCTCCAGCCAGCGGGGTGAAGGCAACAACGGTTTTCATTGGGGAGCTGTGATCAGAACCACTCGGCCACAGCTTGGTCGCTGGGGTTGCTGTTGTCCTCTGGTGTGCTGCGATCGAAATTCAAGGTGATGTTGCGCTTCTGCTCGCCATCGGCCGCAATCGCTTCGATGGCATAGACCTGCTCGCCATCGCGGAAGGGAACTTGAACCCGGAAGGTGCCGTCGCTGGAGAGGGGAACCTCCTCCCCTCCAATGCTCAGGCGGGCGGAGGGATCGGTGGCTCCGTAGACGATCAGCTCGGCATCGGCGACCAACCAGAAGGCGCGCTTGCGTTGCCCGACCACGCCACTGCCGGATTCATTGCGGCCGCTGGCCCAGAGGCCGGCACCGGACGCGTTGAGGCCTGAGCCACTGGCGCCCTCGAGTTCATGGAAGGCCTCCGAGCCCCGTCCCATCGTCCGTCCAAAGCTGGTGGCGGTTTGATAGAGCCGCTCGTGCAGACCGCTGTCTGGAGTGGTGGCGGGTTGGCTGGCGATCCCAGCGGCATCCACCTGGCCGAGCGGGGCCTCGAGGGAGAAGGGAACGAACTGATCGAGGATTTGTTCGCTGGGGTGGAGCGCGGGCACCCGCGCGATCGACGAATAGGCCAGGGAGATCCAGCCACCAGCGTTGACGCGGTAGCCAAGTTCAACCCGGTAGTCGCGATCACTGAGCGGCACGGGCAGGTACCACTCGGTGGCGTGGCTATCGACGGGCACTTCCTGCAGGGTGTGCGGGTGCACGCCTCCGTCGCTCACCCCAGTGACATCGGCGACCCGCAGGCAGAGCTGGCTGGCTCCATCCTTGAATGCCTGCTGGCGATCGCTTTCAGAGATTTCCCAGAAGACATAGGCCCACTGGGGATCACGCGGCAGAAAGACGACGCGCGTGCTGTCAATGGTTTTGGGTGGAGGGCTGTGTTCTTGCTCGACGCTGCTCATGTCGGCCTGGCGCTCGCCGATGGCATCAACCAGTTCAGCCTTGGTTTTGCGGCTGTAGAGCGTCACGCCCAGTTCACTGGCCACCTGGCGCAGCTGGCGCAAGGTCATGCGGGCCAATGAGGTCAGGGCTTGGGTCACAGCGCTTCCGATTCCTTGCGGGATCAATGGACTTACTTTCCCTGATCCCTTGTGCAATCGGCAGTCGTGGTCAGGATCCCGTGACTGCCTCCGGTGTGGAAACACAAAAAAAGCGGCGGTTCATCCGCCGCTTCAGAACTCTTGGCCCGTAGATCAGCGGCCGATGCTGCGGAAGGGGACTTTCGAGAGGTAATCGATGTTGCTGTTGCCACGGGGGCTGGTGGCTCCGCGTGCCGCGGGCATGGAACGCACCCAATCGGTGTAGTCCTGGATGTAGCCGCCACGGCGCTGTTTGGCGCGTGCAGGAACGCTCTTGGCGGTGCCGGTGTAGACGACTTGGGGGAAGCCCAGGATGCCGCGGTAGTACTCGTCGTACCGAGGGCTGGTGATGTTGAAGGGGGTTTCGCCCAGGTCGCGGCCGGGCAGAACCCGGGCGCGCTGGTAAGGAACGGTGTGATAGCCGAAGTTGTCGAGGTATTCCTCGCTGTCGAGGATGGTGTCGACCAGGCCTTCGACGCCACGGGTGGCGATCACGATGGACCAGGCGATTTCCTCGGACTTGCCGTGGGTTTTACGGCCCAGCAACTTTTCGACAAGGTGCTGCACCACCTTGTAGTTGCTGTTCATCCCGTAGAAGCTGCGCTTGAAGGTGTCGGAGAGACACAGGCCACGAATAAAGTCGCGAACGGTGATCTGAGCGTTCTTGAGCTGTGATTCCAGGTATGGATTGCGGTCCGACTTGAAGGCGTGGAAGAAGACCTGGCGATAGGCGCTGTCGATAACGGTCTTGCAGTTCTCGCTGTCACTGGCGAATTCCATTGAATTCGCACGCGCCGTCTCATCGGAGTTCACTCGGATGGGAGCGACCCTGTTGTTTTGAGTAGTGGGGGCGTACTCCAGAAGAGGGATGGCCACTCGAGCTTCGCAATCCAACTTTGCGACCTTAAGCGGGGTGTCGTTTCAGATACCGCCTGCGCTTGGCGAGGGATCACAGTCCGTAACGTTCCTCAGCACTTACCAGCCCAGGGGGGAGATGGCCTCGAAGAGCCTTTGTTCACTGGAGTTTGAATCTGGCGCGGTCGCCTTCACGTCGTCGCATCGGATCTCGACGCAGAAGGACGCGTTATTCGAGAGCCCCTCAACGGTGCTGCTGCGAACCCGAACGTTGGGGCCGGAGAACGAGAAGCGTTCCCAAACGCTCATCGTTTCGTAGCCGGTGCTCAGCAGTAGGCCGTCCCGTTCATCCATCGAGAACTCCGAGCTGGCTGGAGTCTTTTCGGCATAGCCCTGATCGCGGAGCAGGATCCCTGAACGCCCCCGTTCATCGGTGGGGATTAGGCCAAACAGGCTTTCGCCGGTGTGGTCCTCACCGGCTTTGTCCCAGGCCATCGAGGCGCTCCAGCGCACCCAACAGCCCCCCACCAGGCCAGCCGGATCCTGGCCGTGGAGTGCGGCGATCTCGGCCAGGCGCTGGTCCGTGCGCTCCAGTTCCTCCACCACGATCAGCGAGCCTCCGGCTTCGGCGCGGCGGTGCAGCAGGTGATGGACGCTGCGCTGGGAGCGCCAGCGGCCGCAGCTCAGCTGGAAAAAGCTGAGGGCATCCTCAATCGCAAGGGTCACGGCGCTGCAGCAGATGCAGCGATGATCGCAAGCCGTAGTCGTCTCCTGCAGCCGTGCTCAGCGGAGTCCTGGCGGCCTTGGCGGGAGCCCTGTGTTGGACCCTTGCCAGCAGTCTTTGGCGGCGGTTGCCAACGGCCCTCAGCGCCAGCCAGCTCAATCTGCTTAAGAACGCTCTGGCGCTGCTGTTGCTGCTGCCGCTTTTGGGCGCGTTCGGCGTTGGCTCTCAATGGAGCGATCCCTGGGCCTTCTGGCTGCTGGTCGCCAGTGGGGTTCTCGGCATTGCCATTGGCGACAGCCTCTTCTTTGCCGCCCTGCGCCGCATCGGAACCCGGCGCACCCTGACCCTTGATGCGGGCGGTCCCGCGGTGACGGCGCTCTTGGGAATGGCGGCCCTGGCCGAGAGCCCCAGTCTTCTGCAATGGCTGGGGATTGCCCTGATCACAGCGGCCCTGGCACTGGTGGCAGGCCGTGATGCCGGGGAGCCTCGCTCGCGGGACTGGGGCCTGGGGGTTGCGCTGGCCCTGGGGGCCTTGGCCTGCGGCAGTGGCGGAGCCGTCTTGGCCCGGGCGGCCCTGCGCTCTGGTGGGATCGATCCCCTGCAGGCGGCCGCGCTGCGCCTCTTGGCGGCAACTCTCGTCCTGCTGCCGCTGCTGCCGTCTCTGCTGCAGCGACATCAGGGGCCGCTTCCGCAGCGGCGGCGTTGGCCCCTGGGGATCCTCGCCACCTTGCTGGGGACCAGCGCTGGGATTGCCCTGCAGCAAACCGCCCTGCAGCAGTTGCCGGGGGCGCTGGCGGTGTCACTCCTGGCGACCGCTCCGGTGATGGCGCTCCCCTTGGCCTCCCTGGAGGGGGACCGCCCCGACTGGCGAGGCGCCCTGGCGGCCCTGATGGGCCTGGCTGGGGTCAGTTGTGTGGTGGCTTAAGTCGCTCATCGGCCTGCCGTTGTCCCCAGCGCACCAGGTCGGCGATCTCCAGCTGAAGCGCGGGTTTCCCGAGGTCGTTGCCGATGCTGGCCAGCTGGGCTGAGGCCTTGCCCAATTGCTCAACCAGAACGGGAATAAAGGTCGGGTCCACCGCCAGGTTGGGTTGCTGCTCGGCCCAGGCGCTCAGACGGGCCCCCTCCGGTAGGTCTTCCCCTTGGGCGGCCGCCTGTTGCAGGCAGCGCAGGCTATGGGCCAGCAGGCGCAGGTGATGGCGCTCGAAGGCCGGGAGCAGCGTGCTCTCGAGTTCGCTGAGGTCCCCTTCGCTCAGCACGGCATCAATTCGGGGTGAGGCGGAATCCGCAGGCCTGGTTGCCCTCGAGCAGCCAGTGGACCCGATCCACTTGGCAGTCGGGAAAGGTCTGTCTGATCAGCTCCAGTTCCTGATCGCAGACGCAGGGGAATTGCTGGGCGATGGACTGAACCGAGCAGTGGAACTCGCTCAGTACCCAGCTGTCCTGGCCTGGTTCGGCGTGGAACTCGGCGACGTAACCCTCGCGCCGCCGCAGCTCCACCAAGCGCTCCAGCCGTTCCAGGACTGTGCCGGCGCCGATGTGTCTGCGGTAGTCCTCGGCCTTGTCGCTGGCCTGCCGCTCGAGCAGCTCCTCGACCCTCCCGCTGGGCAGGTTGGCGGTCATCGAGCTCAGGAGGCCCAGGGCGAAATGTTCGCTGCCGTTGGGGAATTGTCCGCGTCCATTGCTAGTCAGGCGCCAGCGGTTGCTGGGCCGACCTTGGCCCTCGCTGGTGGGACTGGCTTCCACCAGACCCTCGTCTTCTAAGGAGCGCAGATGGCGCCGCATGACTTGGACCGACACCTGAAGCGCCTCGGCGAGCTGGGCAGCCGTGAGCTCCCCCTGCCGCAACATCAGGCTGAGAGCGGCTTCGCGTGTCGGTGACTGGGCGGAGACGCTCATGTTGGAAAGCGGTCTTCCACACCATGCCACGGCTAAACGGGCGCTGACGAGTGAGCCGAGAGGCCCCTCCCCCCGATTGTCACCGGCAACGCGCAACAATGACCACTCACTGCTGACGGTTCAGGCCTCTATCGTTCACTTACGAAACCTTGGTGTTTCGTAAGTTGTTGATGGACGAGCTGTCAGCCCCGCTGGGCGCCAGTCCTCGCCCGGCACGTCCGTACCAGCTTTGTCTCTGCGCTCATGTCTGCAGCCCCCTCCCCGTCAGCCAGCGACAGCCTTGAGGTGATCCGCAAGTTTGCGGAGACCTACGCCCAGCGCACGGGGACCTATTTCTGCAGCGATCCCAGCGTGACGGCTGTCGTGCTCGAGGGTCTGGCCCGTCACAAGGACGAGCTGGGCGGCGCTCTGTGCCCCTGCCGCCACTACGAAGACAAGGAGGCCGAAGTGGCGCAGGCCTTCTGGAACTGCCCTTGCGTGCCGATGCGTGAGCGCAAGGAATGCCACTGCATGCTGTTTTTGACCGAGGACAATCCCTTCCGCGGTGAGAACCAGACCATCTCGATGGAAGACGTCAAAGCCCATACGGGCGGTTGAGGCTCACCCATGAGTAACGCTCAGGCCGTTGGTGATTTAGTCAGCCAGCCGTACAAGTACGGCTTCGTCACTGACATCGAAACCGAGAAGATCGCCAAGGGCCTCAGCGAGGACGTGGTGCGTCTGATTTCCAGCAAGAAGGACGAGCCGTCATTCCTGCTGGACTTTCGCCTGCGGGCCTATCGCCAGTGGCTCCAGATGGAGGAACCGGACTGGGCCGCTTTGGGCTACCCGCCCATCGACTACCAAGACGTCGTTTATTACGCCGCTCCCAAGCAGCAAGAGAAGAAGACCAGCCTCGATGAGGTGGATCCGAAGCTGCTGGAAACCTTTGACAAGCTTGGAATCCCCCTAAGCGAGCAAAAACGGCTGTCCAACGTCGCTGTTGACGCCGTCTTCGACAGTGTCTCGATCGCCACGACCTACAAGGAAAAGCTGGCTGAGCACGGTGTCGTCTTCTGCTCGATCAGCGAGGCCGTCAAGGAATATCCCGAGCTCATCGAGCGCTATCTGGGGACGGTGGTCCCGAGCAACGACAACTATTTCGCGGCGCTGAATTCAGCTGTCTTCAGTGACGGCTCCTTCGTCTTCATTCCCAAGGGCGTCGAATGCCCGATGGAGCTGTCGACCTATTTCCGGATCAACTCGGGAGACACCGGGCAGTTCGAGCGCACCTTGATCGTTGCGGAAGAGGGTGCCTCCGTGAGCTACCTCGAGGGTTGCACCGCCCCGATGTTCGACACCAACCAACTGCATGCGGCAGTGGTGGAACTGGTGGTGCTTGATGACGCCTCGATCAAGTACTCGACCGTTCAGAACTGGTACGCCGGTGATGAGAACGGAGTGGGCGGCATCTACAACTTCGTGACCAAGCGCGGTCAGTGTCGTGGTGCCCGCAGCAAGATCAGCTGGACCCAGGTGGAAACCGGTTCAGCGATCACCTGGAAGTACCCCAGTTGCGTGCTGCAGGGCGCCGATTCGGTGGGCGAGTTCTACTCGGTGGCCCTGACCAACAACATGCAGCAGGCCGACACCGGCACAAAGATGATCCACGTGGGCCCGCGCACCCGCTCGACGATCGTCAGCAAGGGCATCAGCGCTGGGCGCTCGTCCAACAGCTACCGCGGTCTGGTCCAGATCGGACCGAAAGCCACCGGCGCCAAGAACTACAGCCAGTGCGACTCGATGTTGATTGGCGATCAAGCCGCCGCCAACACCTATCCCTATATCCGCTCCCAGCAGCCCCAGGCCGCTGTTGAGCACGAGGCCAGCACCTGCCGTATCTCAGAAGATCAGCTCTTCTATCTGCAGAGCCGCGGCATCGGTTTTGAAGAGGCCGTCTCGATGATGGTCAGCGGCTTCTGCCGCGATGTCTTCAACCAGCTGCCGATGGAGTTCGCCGCCGAGGCGGACAAGTTGCTGGCCCTGAAGCTTGAGGGCTCAGTCGGCTAAGTCCACTGCTGACCCCGGCCCGATGCGGGCCCTTTGTTTCCCTTTCGTCTCCCTTCCCCGTGATTCGCCCTGACGCTCCAGTGCTGCTTGAGATCCGGGATCTCCACGCTCGAGTCGAGGACAAGGAGATCCTCAAGGGCGTCAACCTGACCATCCGTGCCGGCGAGATCCATGCGGTGATGGGCCGCAATGGCAGCGGTAAGAGCACCCTCTCCAAGGTCCTGGCTGGTCATCCCGCTTACACCGTCACCGGCGGCAGCGTGACCTACCGCGGCGAGAACCTGCTGGAACTGGATCCCGAGCAACGGGCCCGCACGGGCGTGTTCCTGGGCTTCCAGTACCCGGTGGAAATTCCGGGGGTGAGCAACCTGGAGTTCCTGCGGGTGGCCACCAACGCGCGCCGCGCCCAGAAGGGTGAGGAGGAGCTCGACACCTTCGCGTTTGAAGACCTCGTTCGTGAGCGTCTGCAGGTGGTCCAGATGGATCCCGCCTTCCTTGATCGCTCGGTGAACGAAGGCTTCAGCGGCGGCGAGAAAAAGCGCAACGAGATCCTCCAGATGGCCCTTCTGGATCCCCTGGTGGCGATTCTCGATGAGACCGACTCCGGCCTGGACATCGACGCCCTGCGGATCGTGGCTGGCGGCGTCAATCAGCTGGCGAGCCCCGACAACGCGACCCTGCTGATCACCCACTACCAGCGCTTGCTCGACGCCATCACCCCGGACTATGTCCACGTGATGGCGGCCGGGCGGATGCTGCGCACCGGCGGCAAAGAACTGGCCCTGGAGCTTGAAGAGCGGGGCTACGACTGGGTGGACCAGGAGCTGGCCGCCTTGGCTGCCGCGGAGGTGGCCTGATGACCGCCAGCCTCAGCGCCCCCACCCAACGGGCAGCTTGGCTGGAGCAATGGCTCTCCCAGCTCCCTGCCGCCTCGGGTGCCCTGGCGGCTGTGCAGCAGCGCGGTCGCGCTGCCCTGGCCCAGCAGGGTGTTCCCTCCTCGCGTAGTGAGGATTGGCGCTTCACCGACCTGAGCCTGCTGCAGGCGCTTCCCTTGGCGGCGGCTCAGCCTGCCCAGCCCACCCTCGCCGCCGGCGGGTCCGTGCTGCGCTTGCAGCTCGATGGCCAAAGCGATCCCCTGGCGGGGGTGACCCTGCCCGCAGGGCTTGAGGTCCTCAGCGAGGCGGAACTGGCCCAAGGGTTGGGCCACACCCTGGCGGCCACGGCTTGTCAGCAGCACTGGCCGGTGGAACTCAATCAGGCCAGCGCCACGCAGGTCCTGGCCCTTCGGGTCAAGAGCCGAGCCTCGGCGGCGCTGGAGCTGGTCAGCGCTAGCTCCGGGGGCATGCTTCCCCTGCGGATCCTGCTGGTGCTGGAGGAGAAAGCCCAGCTGGATCTCTCCCAGCTGATCGAGGCCCGGGCCGCGGGTCTGGTCAGCCTGGTGATCGAGGCCCACCTGGCCCGCAGCGCCCAGCTGCGCCATGGCCTGGTGGCTTTTGGCCAAAGCGATGCTGCCCTGTTCAGTCACATCGCCGTTGAGCAAGAGCCGGAAAGCCAGGCTGCCCTCAGCAACGTCGCTGCGGGTTGGGGACTAGCCCGGCACGAGCCGCGGTTGGTGCAGGTCCAGGGTCAGGCCCACTCGCTCCTGCGCGGTCTGCAGTTGGTGGGCGGTCAGCAGATCGCTGACACCCACAGCTTTGTCCAGTTCTCTGGCCCCGAAGGGGAGCTCGATCAGGTCCACAAGGCGGTGGCCGCAGGCCAGGGCCGCAGCGTCTTTAACGGCGCTGTGCGTGTGCCCCGGGAAGCCCAGCAGACCAACGCGGCGCAGTTGAGCCGCAACCTGCTGCTCTCGGATCGGGCCCGGATCGATACCAAACCCGAGCTTGAGATCGTCGCCGATGACGTCAAGTGCGCCCATGGCGCCACGGTCAGCAGCCTGCAAACCGATGAGCTCTTCTATCTCCAGAGCCGCGGCATTGGCGCGGAGCAGGCCGCCGGCCTGCTGAAGCGCGCCTTCTGCGAAGAGGTCCTGCGCGCCCTGCCGGAGCCCGCGCGCCAGTGGTGCCCCCTGGATCAGCTGGAGCTGGAATCGGCATGAGCAGCTCCTCCAGCCTGATGAGCGTTCCTGCTGTTGATTTGGCCGCCCAGACGCGGCAGGACTTCCCCCTGCTGGCCCAGACGGCCTGCTTGGGGCAGCCGTTGATCTATCTCGATCACGCCGCCACCAGCCAGAAGCCCCATCAGGTCCTGGATGCCCTGCGGCACTACTACGACCACGACAACGCCAACGTTCACCGGGGCGCGCACCAGCTCAGTGCCCGCGCCACCGAGGGCTTTGAGGGGGCTCGGGCCAAGGCTGCGGCCTTCATCGGCGCCTCCAGTCCCAACGAAATCGTCTTCACCCGCAACGCGAGTGAGGCGATCAACCTGGTCGCCCGCAGTTGGGGTGAAGCCAACCTGCGCCCGGGCGATGAGGTGCTGCTGACGGTGATGGAGCACCACAGCAACCTGGTGCCCTGGCAACTGCTGGCGGATCGCACCGGCTGCGTCCTGCGCCATGCCGGCCTGAGCGAGAGCGGTGAGCTCGACCTGGAGGACCTGCGCAGCAAGATCACCGACCGCACACGGCTGGTGAGCCTGGTGCAGGTCAGCAACACCCTGGGCTGCCTCAATCCGATCAGCCAGGTGGCGGCCCTGGCCCATGCCGCCGGTGCCCTGGTGCTGGTGGATGCCTGCCAGAGCCTTCCCCACCTGCCGGTCAACGTCAAGGAGCTGGACGCCGACTTTTTGGTGGGCAGCTCCCACAAGCTCTGCGGTCCCACGGGGATGGGATTCCTCTGGGGCAGGGAGGCCCTGCTGGAAGCCATGCCTCCCTTCCTCGGCGGCGGCGAGATGATTCAGGACGTCTACCTGGACCACAGCAGCTGGGCTGGGCTACCCCACAAATTTGAGGCCGGCACCCCCGCCATCGGTGAGGCGATCGGTATGGGCGCGGCCCTGGACTACCTCCAGGCCCTGGGTCTCGATCGCATCCATGCCTGGGAGCAGCAGCTCACGGCCCATCTGTTTGAACGCCTGCAGGGCATCGATGGCCTGACGGTTCTTGGCCCCACGCCGGAGCAGCAGCCGGATCGGGCGGCCCTGGCGGCCTTCCATGTCGAGGGTGTCCACGCCAACGACATCGCTGCCCTGTTGGATTCCGCTGGCATCTGCATCCGCAGCGGCCACCACTGCACCCAGCCCCTGCATCGCCACTACGGCCTTAGTGCCTCAGCGCGGGCCAGCCTGAGCTTCACCACGACGATCCAGGAGATCGATCGCTTCGCGGAGGAACTGCAGGGAACCATCAGCTTCCTGCGCGAGCACAGCTAGGCGGGGCTGAGGACGGCCATGGCCTCGGCCCCATGGCGTCCCTCCCAGGCCCACTGCCAGCTCCAGCCCGCCTCCTGGGCGATCCCTTCAATGACGCCGCGCTCGGCGGGGTAATCAAAGCGCTGGATGTGGGTGAGCACCGCCTGGCGTTGTTCGGCGCCAAGGGCGCTCCAGCCCTGCACCCGCCCCCCGCAGCGGGCCAGATAGGCCTCTCGGCTTTCCCCGGATTGGCGGAAGACATCAACCCAGATCAAGCGGCCCCCCGGGGTGATGCGTCTGCGGCATCCCTTTAGCCAGTTGGCCTTGTCCTGGTCCTGCTGGAGGTGATGCACCGCATAGCTGCTGTGGATCACCTCCACCGCCTCGGCCTGCGGCGCGTTGGCCCAGCTCAGCAGATCCTCCGCCAGCCAGGAGCGGGGGAAGGGGGCCTGGCTTAAGGCGGCTTGCGCCAGGGGCAGAACCTCGGCGCAGAGGTCCAGCCCCGTGTAGTGCCCCAGGGGCAAGTTCTGCAGCAGCGGTGCCAGCAAGCCAAGATCGCCGCAGCCCAAATCCACCAGGTTGGGGGCCTTGGCCGTTGCACACACCTGGCGCAGCACCTGCCCGCAGGCCAGGCTCATGGCCTGGTGCTCCATCAGGTCGTGATCCAACACGGCCCGGTAGGTGGCCCACTGCCGCTGAAACAGGTCCATGACGCCGCCATCCCCCAGCGCCCCAACCCTATTTCTGGTGGTCCTGGGTGGACGCACCGCCAGCAGCCTGATCGAGTTGCATGACGTCCGCTTTGTTGCGGGCCGCTCCATCGACGACACCATTCCGGAGCTCAAGCGGCAGTGGTTCGGGAGGCGTGAGGGTCTGCACCTGGATGCCTACATGGCGGTGCAAGCGATCGATGGCTGGGCGGTGAGCCTCGCGCGAGAGCCCGCCGCGCCCCGGCCCGAGCGGCTCTGGTTTGTCAACCTGGGCGCCTACCGCCCGGACTCCCTGGCGGAACTGCACCAGTTCGGCCTGGTGGTGGCCCGCTCCCCGCAGGCGGCCAAGGCCGCGGCGAAACGCCAGTGGCTCCACGGCGCGCTGCAGCAACACAAGGACGACCTCTGCGCCGTGGACGACTGCCTGGCCCTCGAGCAGCTGGAGTTGCTCGGCGGCCAGCGTTGGCATGTCCAGCTCTCCCCCGATCCTGAGGGGACCAGCCAGCTCCAGGTGCCCGATTGGCAGGGCTATCGCCCGATCTGAGCGGGGCCGCAGGGGATGATCGGTGCAGTCAATCGGTACCCATGAAGATCGACGGCCAGGCCTGGCGCACCATCTGGCTGGAGCCGGGTGGCCGCTCGATCGGGGTCATCGATCAGATCCAATTGCCGCATCAGTTCACCACCCGCACCCTGCGCAGCTGCGATGAAGCGGCCGAGGCCATCCGCACGATGGTCGTGCGCGGTGCCCCCCTGATCGGTGTCACAGGGGCCTACGGCCTGATGCTCGCCCTGCAGGTCGACCCCAGCGATGCCTCCCTGGCGGCGGCCTTTGATCAGCTCAATGCCACCCGCCCGACGGCGGTCAACCTGCGCTGGGCTCTCGAGCGCGTTCGTGATCGGGTGGCGCCGCTGCCCCCGGCTGAGCGGGCCGAGGCGGCCCAGGTTGAGGCCGGCGCCATCGCCGATGAGGACGTAGCCATGTGCGAGGCCATCGGCGAGCACGGCCTGGCGCTCTTCCAGGAGCTGGCGGCCGCTCGGCCCGGTCAGACCCTCAATGTGCTGACCCACTGCAATGCCGGTTGGTTGGCCACGGTGGATTGGGGCACGGCCCTGGCGCCGATCTACAAGGCCCACCGCGCTGGCCTGGACATTCATGTCTGGGTGGATGAGACCCGCCCCCGCAACCAGGGCGCCTCGCTCACGGCCTATGAGCTCGGCCGCGAAGGGGTGCCCCACACCGTCATCGTCGACAACGCCGGCGGCCACCTGATGCAGCACGGCCAGGTGGATGCCGTGATCGTCGGCACCGACCGCACGACCCGCCGCGGCGACGTCTGCAACAAGATCGGCACCTACCTCAAGGCCCTGGCGGCGCGGGACAACAACATCCCCTTCTATGTGGCCCTGCCGGCCTCGACGATCGACTGGTCCATCGATGACGGCGTCGCCGAGATCCCAATCGAGGCTCGCAGCCCCGAGGAAGTCACCCACATTCAGGGCCGCAGCCCCGAGGGGGCGATCACCACGGTTCAGCTCAGCCCTGATGGCAGCCCGGGCTTCAACCCCGCCTTTGATGTCACCCCAGCGCGTCTGGTCACGGCGCTGATCACCGAGCGGGGTGTGGTCGCCGCCAGCGCCGCCGGCCTCCAGGAGCTCTACGGCGATGTCTGATCTGGATCTGCGCGAGCAACTGGTCGACTGCGCCCGGCGCATGCAGGCCAGCGGCATCAACCAGGGCACCTCCGGCAACCTCTCGGTGCGCATCGCCGGCGGGATGCTGATCACCCCCAGCTCCCTGCCCTATGAGCAGATGCAGCCCAGTGACCTGGTGGCGCTGGATCTCAAAGGGGAGCCCCTGTTCATCCCGGCCGATGGCCGCCCCCAACGGCGGCCCTCCTCGGAGTGGCGGCTGCACGCCGATGTCCTGGCGAGTCGGCCGGAGGTGCAGGCGGTGCTGCACTGCCATTCGATCCACGCCACAGCCCTGGCCTGCCATGGCCGTGACATCCCCCCCTTCCACTACATGACTGCGGTGGCCGGTGGCCATGACATCCGCTGCGCCCCCTACGCCACCTTTGGCACCCAGGAGCTCTCCGATGGGGTCGTTCAGGCCCTCGAGGGACGGCTGGCTTGCCTGATGGCCCAGCACGGTCAGGTGGCGTTGGGCCCCACCCTCGACAAGGCACTGGCCCTGGCGGTGGAGGTGGAGACCCTGGCGCGGATCTACCTGCAGGCCCTGGCCCTCGGCGAACCACCTCTGCTGAGTGGGGAGCAGATGGAGCAGGTGCGCCACCAGTTCCGCACCCTGCTCTACCGGGCCTCCTCGAGCTCGGGCAGCTGAGCGATCCAGAGCCCCGCGGCCCCGGCCACCAGCATCACCGCTGCGCAGACCAGGGTCCAGACCGGTAGTCCCCAGCCGGCCACGGCCAGGGGGGCCACCACCGTGATCACCCCACCGGAGAGCAGGGGCTGCAGCAGCAGTTGCTTGAGCGAAAAGGCCGGCAGGGCGTCGCTGTGATTCTCCGGATCCGCCATCCGCAGCAGCAGCAGGCCTGAGGCGGCGACGCCGGTGGCCTGGCCAAATTCCACCAGGGCCCGCTCAAACCAGTCCTTGGGCAGCAGCTTCGGCGCGAGCCAGAGGCAGATCAGCAGATTCCAGCTCAAGCCAGCTCCCGCCAGCAGGGTGATCGGTAGCCAGTTGGCCTGGAGTAACTGCAGGTTCAACCCCGCGGTGGCTGAGGCAATCAGTAGATCCGCCGCCAGGGTGCTCACTTCGCTCTGGATCGGGGCGGAGGCCAACTGGCTGCGCTCGCTGCGCTCCAGCAGCCACCGCACCAGCAGCGACCCCAGGATCGCCAGCGGGAACACCGGCAGGGCCTGGCCCACCGTGGCGACGCCGCCTCCGATCCAGCCTGTTCCCAGCCGCAGCAGCAGTTGCAGCAGCCAGCCGATGGCCACGGCGATGCCCACCAGGCCCAGGTTGCAGAGCCAATCCGCCCAGGGATTGCTCGGGCCCTCGGCCCCGCTCACCGCCGCTGGAGCGACCTGAATTGCTTCCGGCGCCAGGTCCGCCACCAGCCATCCCCGTGCCCGCCCGAGCACCACCACCAGTCCCCCCACCAGGGTCGAGGACAGCAGGCCAACGGTGGCCAGGGCCAGGCCCAGGTCCTGGCCGCTCTCAAACCCCAGGGCCGCATAGCTCGCCCCCATGGCTGCAGCGGAGCCATGCCCCCCCTCAAAGGCCACCTCGATCAGGCAGGCCATCACCGGGCTGAAGCCCAGCAGGGGCTGCAGCACTAGCAGTACCGCCAGCCCGGCCACCACGTACTGACCGAAGGCCAGAACCAGTGCCAGGGAGACATGGCCGCCCACGGGCTTCAGCACCCCTGAGAGCTTGGGCAGCGGCTTGCCCAGCATCAAGGAGCCGAAGACCAAGGTGAGCAGCACCAGGGGCAGTTGGGCCCAGAGCTCCATCAGGTGCTCGGGCAGCAGCGGGAAGGGCCCCTTGGGGGCGACCAGTAGCCCCAAGACGCCCGCGACCAAGGCCTCGGGAATGCCCCAGAGCTGCAGCTGTAGCCGCCGGCCAATGGCTCGGCCCGTCGCCAGGATTCCCGCCAGAACACCCCCCGCCAGGACGAGCCAGCTGATCCCATCGACGAGATCAGCGCTCCAGAGTCCCGGCAGAAGCTCAGCCATTACAGGGCGAAGTGCGTGCGGAAGAAGGCCTCCGTCGCCTCCAGGACCTCAATTTGGGTGCTGCCCTTGCGGAAGCCGTGGCCCTCTTCCGTGAACAGGCGCACCTCCACCGGGATGCCTTTGTTGCGCAGGGCCTCGGCCATCCGCTCGGTTTGCTCCGGGGGGACCACCACGTCCTCGAGGCCCTGGAAGAAGATCACCGGGCAGCTCATCCGTTCGGCATGGTTCAAGGGTGAGCGGGCGGCGTAGAGCGCGCGTTGCTCGGGCCACGGGCCCACCAGGCCATCGAGGTAGCGGGCCTCAAAGCGGTGGGTGTCCTCCGCCAGGGCACTCAGGTCGGCCACGCCGTAGCGGCTGGCACCGGCAGAGAAGCAGTCGCTGAAACAGAGGGCCGCCAGGGTGGTGAAGCCCCCGGCGCTGCCCCCTTCGATCGCCACCCGTTTGGGGTGGGCCTGCCCCTGCTTGATCAGGGCCTGGGCCGCAGCGGCGCAGTCCGCCACATCCACGACGCCCCACTGGCCGTTGAGTCGTTCGCGGTAGGCCCGGCCAAAGCCGGTGGAACCGCCGTAGTTCACATCCACCACCCCCCAACCGCGGCTGGTCCAGAACTGAATGGCCAGGTTCAGGCCCGTGCGGGCCATGGCGGTCGGGCCGCTGTGGCTCTTCACCAGCAGGGGCGCCTCGCTGTGGCCACCGCCGGTTGGCGGGTAGTACCAGGCCTGGGTGGCCTGGCCGCCGTGGCCGTCAAACCACAGCTCTTGGGGCTGGCTGATGGCCTCCTGGGCAATCGGGCAGGGGGCCGCTGGTTGATGCCGCCAGCTCCCGGTCTTCAGGTTGAACTCCAGCAGGCCCGAGGGGTGGGTGGGGCTGCTGGCGATGCAGGCCAGTTGGCCCGCCTCTGCGCAGAGCCCCGCCAGATCACTGCAGGGTTGCTCGAGCGGCCGCCAGCTTTGGTCCTTGAGCTCTCCGAGCTCCCAGCGGCCCTGCCGGCAGGCGAGGGCCAGCAGGCGCTCACCATCCCAGGCATGGGTGCTCATGCCAAAGACCCACTGGGGCATGGCGAATTCGGCCTGCTCGTGCAGCAGGGGCTGCCAACGGGGCGTCTCCAGCGCGTCCTGCTCGGCTGCGGACCAGCGCTCGAGGTTCCAGAAGCCGCTGCGGTCATTGGCCACCACCAGGCCGCGTCCGGCCCAGATCGGCTGAAAGACCGAGATGGCCTCCGCGTCCTCAGGAGCGCTGCCAGCGACGCGACGGCCGGGGCCCAGCTGGCCGGAGGCCTGAATGTCCGCCAGCCAGAGGCTGCTGCAGTCCCAGGGCATGGCCGGCTGCTGCCACTCCACCCAGGCCAGCCGCGCTCCATTGGGGCTCAGGGCGGGATAGCCGCAGAAGTCCGCGGCCTGATGGAGCTCGACCAGCTCCCCGCCGGCCAGGGGTAGCGCCACCAGGTGGTCTTGACCGTCGCGCTCCAGAACGCCAATCCAGCGGTCCCGCTGCCGGTCGATCAGGCCGCCACCGAGGGCCCCCTCAAAACGCTTGCCCTGGGGTGTGAGCAGTCGCTGCGGTTCGGCCCCTGGTTGATCGAGATCCAGGCGCCAGAGGCAGCGGTCGGCGTCATGGACGAACACGGCTACGGCCTCTCCATTGGCCCGCCGGCCGATGGCGCAGGGGCCGCCGCCGTACTCATGGACGCGGCAGCGCAGGTTCCAATCCCCCGGGGTGCATTCACGGGGCTCCTGCCCCTGGGCTGCTCGCCCCATCAAGGTGGTGCGCCCCTGTTCGTGGGGACGCTGCTCGAGCCAATAGAGCGCCCCATCCAGCAGCACGGGCTCTTTCAGGCTTGGGGTTTTCCCCAGCACCACCTCGGCGGAGAGGGGAGTGAGCGTGGCTGGTGGGGACAGGCTCAACGGAACAGGCCGATTAGGCCTCCTAGAATCGCTGTTCGCAACGCCGTTGAGGACAGGTCTTGGCCAATAGCTTCGCCAAGTTGGCGCGCTCGGCTGAGCTCTCGGGACGCCTGCAGGTGTCTAAGGAGCCCATCGAGAACCCTCCCTACGACATCCACAAGCTGGGTGATGAGGTTTTGCGCGAGCCGGCGCGACGCATCGGCAAGGTGGATGACGCGGTGCGGAAGCTGGCCACCGACATGCTCGTCAGCATGTACGCCGCCAAAGGAATCGGTCTGGCCGCTCCCCAGATCGGCGTGAATCAGCAGTTGCTGGTGATTGACCTGGAGTTGGAGGATCCCAGCAGCCCTCCTTTGGTCTTGATCAACCCGGAGATCACCTCCGTCGGCGGGGGGCTCTGCACCTATGAAGAGGGTTGCTTGAGCATCCCTGGGGTCTATCTGGATGTGGTGCGCCCCAGCGTGGTGGATGTCAGCTACCGCGATGCCTTTGGCCGTCCCAAGCGGATGAAGGCCGATGGCCTGATGGCCCGCTGCATCCAGCACGAGATGGATCACCTCAACGGCGTGCTCTTCGTCGATCGGGTCACCGACGAGGAGAAGCTCGTCGAGGGCCTCAATGAAAAGGGCTTTAATCGCTCCGACGTTCACACCATCGCCTGAGCCTTCGAGATGCCGATGAAACCCCTGGCGGGACTGTTTCTCGCCCTGGCTTGCGTGCTGGGTATTGCAGCCACTGGCTCGGTCTTCGAGTTGGCCTACGGCGACCCTGAGCTGGGGGTCAAGACCACCGGCACGATCTTGGGCCTGGCCCTGCCAGGAACGCTGATCAGCCTCCTGGTGGCGATCCGGATCAATAAGCCGGCCTGAGGGACTGGCGCCGCTGGCGATCACTTTTACGATCAGCCCCTGGCAACCCAAGCGACTCTGTGTTTTCTCTGGTCCGATCCCTGGCTGCCCTGCTTCCGCTTGCCGGCCTGATGGCTGGCGGCGTGCAGGCCAAAGCGTTGTTTGACGCTGTGGAGGTGGACCAGACCAAGTTCGTCATCGTCGCGGCTCCGATCGGCACCGGCGAACGGGCTCAGCTGAACATCTACGAACAGCGCAAGGACACCCGTCCCTGTTTTGCCCTGGCCGAGGAAGGGCCGGTCAAGGTCGATCCCCTGCTCTCCAGTTTTGACTTCACGGGGATCTGCAGCCGTTACATCGACGGCAATGGCTATTCCCTGCGGGTTGGGGAGGAGGACCTCGCCAGCACCTACCGCATCAGTGTTGTGCGCGAGAAGGGGGACAACGTGCTGATGGCGTTCCCCTCCAAGCCGAGTGCGGGGCCAGAGATGGTGATTGCCCGCAGCGGCGGCCATAGCCAAAACACCGACTACCTGCTGCTCCAGCCCGAGCCGGGCTGGAAGTTGATGCGGCGCCAGTTCGGTGGACGCAACCTGGGGCACGTGTACATCTACCGGGACAGCTGGCCTGCGGCGGAGCAGCCCGCGACCACCGGTGATCAACCAGCGCCTGAGGCTCCTGTCCCAGGGCTCTGGTGAAGAGCACTTGCTACCATCTTCAAACTGCAAAATTCCTAGATCGGTTTTATGACCCAGGTCACCGTCGGCGAGAACGAGGGCATTGAGTCGGCACTGCGCCGCTTCAAGCGCCAGGTCTCCAAGGCCGGGATCTTCGCCGATCTCAAGCGCCTGCGTCACCACGAGACCCCCGTCGAGAAGTACAAGCGCAAAGCCCAACAGCGCCGCCGCCGCCGCTGAGCCTCGGCTTCAGCCCAAGCGTCCCTGCGGGAATCGGTAGAAACACCGATTCCCGCTTTTTTCATGGCTACCAATGATGGAGAAGGTCTCCGTCGAGGTGCGCTGTGAAGCAGTTAATCAGTGCCATCAACCGCTGGTTTGGCAAGAGCGTGGGCAATGCCTTTGGCAATCCCCTCGAGGAGCGGCAGCACCTGCCCCCCAACGTGGGCGTTCAGCCCTATCGCGATACCCCGCCCCACAAGCACTAGGCCGTAAAGCTGCGGTAGGTCAGGGCCTCGGCCACGGCTTGGGGCCCAACCTGATCGTCGCCGTTGAGATCCGCGATCGTTCGGGCCACGCTCAGCAGCCGCTGGCCGCTGCGGGCTGAGAGCGTCCGAGCGGCCACAACCTGCTCCCAAAGGGCCAGAGTTTCCTGGCTGAACGCGCCCGTATCGCGCAGGTCGCGGGCGCTGAGCCTGTGGTTGCTCCCTGCACCTGGATTGCGCTGCTTCATGCGCAGGCGCGCCTGCTGGATGCGCTGGGAGGCGGAGGCTGTCGATTCCGGCGGCCTCCGCTCGATGCAGGCGCTGTAGCCCTGCCGCAGGACCTGCGCGGGCACCCGTTGCATCACGACCTGGAGGTCGATGCGATCGAGCAATGGGCCCGAGAGCCGGCCCCAGTAGCGCTGGCGCTCGGATGTGGTGCAGCTGCAGTCGTGCTCCGGGTCGCCGTACCAGCCGCAGGGACAGGGGTTGGTGGCGGCCACCAGGCTGATGCAGCAGGGGTAGTGGAGCTGCTGCTTGGCCCGGCTGAGCCGGAGGGTTCCCTGCTCGAGCGGTTGCCGCAGTTGATTGAGCACATCGCGGCGGAACTCCCCCAGCTCATCGAGAAAGAGCACGCCCCGGTGGGCCAGGGCCAATTCCCCAGGCCTTGGGCAACTGCCGCCGCCCAGGAGTGCCGCGCTTGAGCAGCTGTGGTGCGGGCTGCGGAAGGGCCGGGTCCGGATCAATCCGCCCAGTTGCTCCAGTTCTCCTGCAATCGAATAGAGCTGGGTGATCTCCAGCTGCTCCGGTGGGCTGAGGGGCGGCAGCAGTCCGGCCAGGCTCTGGGCCAGCAGGGTTTTGCCGCAACCGGGCGGGCCGACCAGCAGGAGGTGATGGCCCCCGGCCGCGGCGATCTCCAGGGCCCGCCGGCCGTGGGCCTGGCCCTGGATCTCCTGCAGGTCCACGGGAATCGGCGTGGGCTGTGGTGTGTCGCTTGAGGGCTGCAGCGGGCCGGGGCTGTAGTCCGGCTGCAGTGCCTCGAGCGCTTCGCACAGGCTGCTGACTGGGCGCACCTCCAGGCCGCTGATCAGGCGAGCCTCAGGGCCGTTGGCCTGGGGGACCAGCAGGGCCCGGGCCCCCGCCCGCTGGGCGGCCAGGGCGATGGAGAGGGCGCCGCGGATCGGTCGTAACTGGCCATCGAGACCCAGCTCTCCGCAACACCAGATCCCCTCCAGTCGCGCGGGCTCGAGCTGCCCGCTGGCACAGGCCAGGGCGAGGGCGATGGGGAGATCAAAGCTGGGGCCCTGTTTGCGCCGGTCGGCCGGCGCCAGGCTGACGATCACCCGCGAGAGGGGCAGCCGTAGGCCGCTGTTGCGCAGGGCCGAGCGCACCCGCTCCCTGGATTCCTGAACGGCTGCATCGGCCAGACCGACGATCACCAGGGCCGGGAGTCCCGGGGCGAGATCCACCTCGACCTGGACGGGGTAGGCCTCGATTCCCGCTAACGCGGCGGTGCTTGATCGTGCCAGCATCGGCTCATGGACAGCGCTCTATAGACGTTCCACCGCTGTTTCACCAGCCCATGGCCGACGCCGCTGACCTCGCCAGCAACGACACGATTTTTGGCCGCATTCTGCGGGGGGAGATCCCGTGCGATCAGGTCTATGCCGATGAGCAGTGCCTGGCCTTCCGCGACGTGGCTCCGCAGGCACCGGTGCACGTCCTGGTGATTCCCCGCGAGCACGTCGTCAACCTGGCGGAGGCCGAGGCCAGCCAGGAGCAGTTGCTGGGCCATCTGCTGCTGGTGGCCGCCAAGGTGGCCAAGCAGGAGGGACTGAGCGGTTTTCGAACGGTGATCAATAGCGGTGAGGAGGCCGGCCAGACCGTCTTTCACCTGCATGTGCACCTGATTGGTGGCCGTCCCTTGGCTTGGCCTCCAGGCTGAGTACCCAGCGGCGAGAATGACGGCATCTGAACGCCGTCATGAATCCCCTGCAGGCCTTCCGCCGTCAGCTCATCAAGCTGCAGCGGCTGGCTCAGCCCTATTTCCTTCCCGTCGAGGAGACCAGCGGTTGGCAGTTCCTGCTGCTGATCGTTGCCCTGCTCGCGGTGGTGGCCGGCAGCACCCTGCTGCTGCTCAGCGGGGTGCTGGCCCTCAGCGGTGCGCTGATCCCCGAGTTCCAGGCCCGCTTCCTGCCGGGGGTTCCCCAGCAGATCGCCGCCCTCTGGGCGAGCCCTGCCGGCCCCATCTTGATGGTGCTGTTTGCCGCAGGGATCGGCAGTTTTGTCTCCCTGCGCAGCAAGTTGCGTCAGGGGCGCTGGCTCCCCTGGGTGCTGCTGGGGGTGATCACCCTGTTGATCTTGGTGATCAACGGCATCAACGTCGGCATTAGCTACGTCGCCCGCAACGTTGAAAACGCACTCGTCACCTACAAGGTCGAGGAGTTCTGGCAGATCGTCGCGATCTATGCCTTTTGCCTGGTGCTGGCCCTGCCGATTCGCGCTCTACAGAGCTATCTGATCCCTCGCTTGGGTTTGCTCTGGCGGGAGTGGCTCAGTGGTCGCCTGTTGCGCCGCTATCTGACCAATCGGGCCTACTACGTCCTCAATCCCAATGATGAGGCGGCTGAAGAGATTGATAACCCGGACCAACGGATTTCCCAGGACACCGCGAGTTTCACCGGCACCAGCCTGAGCGTCAGCGTTGAGGTGGTCTCCGCTGTCTTGACCTTCCTGAGCTTCATTGTGGTGCTCTGGACGATCAGCTCCACTCTGGCCCTGTGGCTGCTGATTTATTCCCTGGGCGGCACCGCCGTGATCGTCTTCGCTAGCCGCAAGCTGGTGGCCCTGAACTATGACCAGTTGAGGCTGGAGGCGGACTTCCGCTACGGCCTGGTCCATATTCGGGACAACGCCGAGTCGATCGCCTTCTACCGCGGTGAACAGCAGGAATCACGGGAGGCAGAGCGCCGCCTGGGTGGCGCGATTCAGAACTACAACAAGCTGATTGTTTGGGAGGCGCTGATCAGCGTGATTCAGCGCTCCTATGACTACTTCTCGCGCTTTTTGCCCTGGCTGGTGATCGCTCCGATTTACTTCGCCAAGGAGGTGGATTTCGGCGTCTTTGCCCAGTCCGGTATTGCTTTCTCCCAGGTGTTGTTCTCGGTGAGTTTCATCGTGAACAACATCGATCGCCTGGCGGCCTTCTCGGCGTCCATTAGCCGCCTGGAGGGGTTCCAGGGCAAGGTCGAGGCCATCAGTGAGGTCAATGCTGAGCAGCAGCGCTTAAGCGAGGAGCAATCCAGCACTGGGGCCTCGGGTTCCCTGTTGGTGCGCCACGTGGATCTGGTGCCCCCCAACAGCGATCGGCGTCTGATTGAGGACCTCAGCTTGGAGGTGGGGCCGGGGCAGCGGGTGCTTGTCGTTGGTCCCAGCGGTTGCGGCAAGACCTCGTTCCTGCGCCTGGTCAGTGGCCTTTGGCCCGCTGCCCGCGGTGAGGTCCAGCGCCCCCCCCACCAGGAGTTGCTGTTCATCCCCCAGAAGCCCTACATGATTTTGGGCAGCCTGCGGGAGCAGCTTTGCTATCCCCAGGAGCCCCAGCGCTTCAGCGATGAGCACCTCCGCAGCGTCCTCAACGAGGTGCGGCTGTCGGCCTTGGTGCAGCGCTACCCGGATTTCGACATCAAGCAGGACTGGCCGCGGCTGCTGTCCCTGGGTGAGCAGCAGCGCCTGGCGTTCGCCCGCCTGCTGCTGAATTCCCCGCGCTTTGTCGTGCTGGATGAGGCCACCAGCGCCTTGGACGTGGCCACCGAGAAGCACCTCTATGAGCTGCTCTCCCAACGGGAGATGGCCTTTGTGAGCGTGGGTCACCGCCCTAGCCTCAAGAGCTTCCACGACCTGGTGCTCGAGCTCGATGGCCAGGGGGGATGGAAGCTGATTCCCGCCACCAGCTATGACTTCAGCCAAGGAGCCTGATCCGACGATGTCCGAGACGCCCGAGGTCCCCGTGACCAGCGCCACCACCAACGACGCTCCTGCCTTTGGTTGGAGTGGCTACGCCGAGCGGGTGAACGGTCGCTTCGCGATGGTTGGTTTCGTGGCGATTCTCGTGGTTGAGGCGCTCAGTGGGGAGACCTTCCTGCGCTGGGCTGGTTTTGTGGGCTGAGGTTCCCTCAGGGAATCTCCAGGAGATCGATCTGCCAGAGCCCGCCGCGGCTGACCTCCACCGCCAGCACGCGCCCATCGGCACTGAAGCTGACCTGGCGCGGAACCCCGGCGGGCTCCATCGGCAGCAGCTGCGTGGCCTGGAGGCTGCGCTTGTAGAGCACCAATTCCGTGCGGTCCTCCCGTTGGCGCACGACCGCTAGCCGTTCAGCGTTTTGATCGACCGCAACGCTGATCGGCAAAGCATCGGGGCGATTCAGTCCCGGTAAGGGGACCGGGTTACGGCGCTTGACGTCGATCAGCTGCACCTGCACGCGTCCATTGCCGCGTGCGGCGATCAGGGCCAGCCATCCCCCCGCCAGCGAGGGGCTCCGGCCCTGCCCCAGTTGGTTGAGTTGCTGGTTCAGTCCTGGTAGGGGGCGCAGACGTCCGCCAGTACAGCCGCTGAGCAGCAGCAGCGTCGCGCCAGCACTGAGCAGAAGACGGATCAAGGCTCGACTCCTGGCCCGCCGCCGCTCTCGCGCTGCCCTGGGGCGAGGTCCGGCTCCAGCAGTCCGCTGAGGTCGTAGATCTGCAGTCGGGTGCTGCCCTGGGAGGTGAGCTCCACCGCCAGTTGACGGGCATCGGGGGCCAGGCTGAGCCGCCTGGGTTCGGCGTTGCCCGGCAGGAAGAGGGGCTGCAGTGCTCCGCTGGCCCGATCTTCAATCACCGCCTCCCGGCGCGCCCCCCGCTGGATCAGCAGGGCGAGGTAACGGCCGTTCCAACTCAGGGAGGGGGAGCTGTGGGGTTGATGCCGCTTCAGGTGGCGCAGGGGCAGAACTTTGCCGCTCCGCCGTTCCTGCAGCAGGACGGTGGTCCGCCCGCCGCGCTCCACCAGGGAGGCCAGAAGGCGACCATCGCCGCTCAGCGCTGGTTGTTCGCGGTTCTCAGCGCCGTTGAGCCCCAGGGGGCTGGCGCTCTGGCGGCGCAGGCCGCAGCCGCCGATGGCCAGCAGCAAGCCAGCCAGCACCAACGCTTTGGCGGGCAAGGGCCTCAGTCGTCGAAACGGGAGCTGTTGTCGCGAGGGGCACCGCCAGCGGCGGGGCGAACGGGACGGAACTCAGCGTCACTCACGCCGGCATCCGCCTCAGGTTTCGCAGAAGTGGCCTGATAGGGAGCGCCCTGGGGAACGCCGGGATTGCTGGGGCTGCGGCTTGCTTCAGGAGCGGGGGAGCTCATGGGGCTGCCGCGCCGGCTGGAGCGGGGCATCTCCTCGGGCCGGCTGTTGGGGCGGCTGCCGCGGCGCATGTCCTCGCGACCTTGGCGGCGGCTGCCGAATTCTGCTGAGCCAGCTTGGGCTCCACCGGCGCGGAAGCGGCTGGACTGTTCAGGTTCGCGCGCTGGGCGGGCCGATCGGTCCTGACCCTGCCAGTCATCGCGGGAGGCGGCCCGCTCGGGGATGGCTGCTCGGGCTGGACGACGGGAGCGGTAGAAGTCGTCTTCTTCACGCTCGCCGTAGCTGTCGTCGCGGGAGCGAATCCGACGCCGAAGCGGCTGGGGATCGTCGAAACGATCGGCGTCATCACGGAAATCGCGACCACCACCCATGCGGGGCCGGGGCGCGGGTTCCTCGTCGTCGTCAAAGTAGGACGAGCGGCGGGCCTGCTCCGTCGTCACGCCACGCAGCCGAACGCTCTCGTAGCCGAAGAAGACGGTGGTAGCGGCCAGCAGGAACTGACCGAACTGGAGGATCGGATCAAGGCGCCAGCCTTGAAAAAAGAGAATGCCGCCGCAGAGAAGCCCAACGGCGGCAAAAAACACGTCGTAGTCGCGCGCCAGAGCCGGCTTGAAGCTCCTCATGAAGTAGAGGAGAGCCCCGCCGACGGCCAGCACGATCCCGACAATGCTGGCCCAATTCAGGCTGGCGTTAACCACAGATCGATTTGCCCTTTCAGGTCACTGTAGGCCCGGCGTCGAGGCCAGCAGCTGCCGGAGCAGTCCCGCAGAGGGATCAGAGCTTGCGATCAACGCGGTCGTTCTGGCTGATCAGGATCACGGCGGCTGCCACAGGGATGACCACGATCACGGCGCCCCAGACAAGGCTGCTCAGAAAATTGGCGAGGGAAGGGGTCATGACAGTGCCGAATCCGCGGGCAATCCTAGGCAGTGATGGCAACTTCCTACGATTGCGGAGCAGCTGCTTAGAGCTTTGTGACGGGACCCGATGGCTCCAGCCTGGAACTGCTCCGTCTGGTGCTGCCCCCCTTCACCATGGGCCTGGGCCTGTTGCTGTCGGCTTGGACCCTGCTGTTCCTGTTCCGGATCGTCCTGACCTGGTATCCCCAGGTCGATCTCAGCCAGGGTGTCTTGCGGATTGTGGCCGTCCCGACTGAGCCGGTTCTGGCGCTGAGCCGCAAGCTGATTGCGCCGATTGGCGGCGTCGATGTCACCCCGGTGATCTGGGTCGGACTGGTCAGCCTGATCCGCGAGCTGCTGGTGGGGCAGCAGGGCCTCTTGACCCAGATGGTGATGCGCCTGAGCGTGCTGCCGGCCTAGCCGTTCGGCAGCATCTCCTGCTCCACGAACTTGGTGTGGACGTCGCCGGAGATGAATTCCGGGCGCTCCAGCAATTGCAGGTGGAATTCGATCGTGGTGGGAATGCCGGTGACGGCGCATTCCGCCAGGGCGCGCTTGAGCCGCTTGAGGGCGTGGTCGCGATCCTTACCCCAGACGATCAGCTTGCCGATCAGGGAGTCATAGAAGGGTGGGATCTCATAGCCCGTGTAGACGTGGCTATCGAAACGGACGCCTGGGCCGCCGGGGGGAAGCCAGCCGGTGATTTTGCCGGGGGCGGGCCGGAAGTTCTGGCGCGGGTCCTCGGCGTTGATGCGGACCTCGATCGCATGGCCAGTGAGTTTGATCTCCTCTTGGCTAAAGGAGATGGGCTCGCCGCCGGCGATCCGCAGCTGCTCGGCAATCAGGTCGACCCCGCTCACCATCTCGGTGACGGGATGCTCCACCTGGATCCGGGTGTTCATCTCCATGAAATAGAAGTTGCCGGTGCGATCCACCAGGAACTCCACGGTGCCGGCGCCCTCGTAGCCGATGGTGCGGGCTGCCGCGACCGCTGCGTCTCCCATGCGGCGACGCAGCTCAGCATTGATGGCGACGCTGGGGGCCTCTTCCAGTAGTTTTTGGTGGCGCCGCTGAATCGAGCAGTCCCGCTCTCCGACGTGGACGACGTTGCCGTGGCGGTCGGCCAGCACCTGCACTTCGACGTGCCGGGGCCGGTCGATGAATTTCTCCATGTAGAGGCCGGGGTTGCCAAAGGCGGCTTCCGCTTCGCCCTGGGCGGCCTTGAAGAGGTTGTCGAGTTGGTCCGCTGAGGGGACCAGGCGCATCCCGCGGCCACCTCCACCGGCGGTGGCTTTGATCATCACGGGATAGCCCATGGATTCCGCCAGGGTCCTGGCTTCATCCACGTTCTCCAGCAGCCCTTCACTGCCGGGGATGGTGGGAACGCCCACCTTCTGCATGGTGGCCTTGGCCGTGGACTTGTCGCCCATTGAGCGGATGGAGTCCGGCGAGGGTCCGACAAAGGTCAGGCCGTGGTCAGCGCAGATCTCGGCGAACTTGTCGTTTTCCGCCAGGAAGCCGTATCCGGGGTGGATCGCATCGGCACCCCGGGAGGTAGCGGCCGCCAGGATGTTGGGGATATTGAGATAGCTCTTGCTGCTGGGTGCATCGCCGATGCAGACCGCTTCATCAGCGAGCTGGACGTGCAGGGCGTTGCGGTCGACCGTGCTGTAGACGGCGACGGTGGGGATTCCTAATTCCCGGCAGCTGCGCAGGATCCGAAGAGCAATTTCGCCGCGGTTGGCGATCAGCAGTTTGCCGATGGGCATCCAGTGGCAGTCCGGCGAATCCGGCAGGGCGGGCCGGGTGGACTGTATCAGTGATGACTGGGCCCATCCCCTTGCTGGGCGGGGTCAGGCGATGGGTATATTGCCTGGGCAGTGCATCAGTGCTGCACCCCTCACGCCACCGTTTTTCGGTGGTGGACTCCCCCCGAGATTCCAGACCAGGACTTCGTTTTGGCTTGGACGCTCACTACCACGCGGATGTGGTGGAATTGGTAGACACGCACGTTTGAGGGGCGTGTGACTTCGGTCTTGCGAGTTCAAGTCTCGCCATCCGCATCGTTCAGAGCTCCGCAGCGTGAAGCCTGCCGCCGCTGAGCCCAATCCACACGGCGATGCCTGCATCGTCTTGGTCTGCAATGGCCCTGGTGAGCTGGCCACCTGGGTGCGGCCCCTGGCCCAGCGGTTGCACCGTGAGTTGCCCCTGCGGCCCCTGACGCCTGGGGCGCCGATGGCCCTGCAGTTGGTCTTGGTGCCCTGCCCCAATGCCACGGGCATTGAGCACCAGGTGGCGGATCGGATGGGCTTGTTTGAGCGGATCAGTCCGGCCAAGTGCTTCTGGAGCCTGTTGCTCAGGCCCCAGCGCTTGGGCCGTTGGCCCCGTCGTGGCGTTGTGGTGTTCCTCGGGGGCGATCAGTTCTGGACCGTGCTGCTCTCAGCGCGCCTGGGCTATCGCCACATCACCTATGCCGAATGGGTGGCGCGCTGGCCCCGCTGGAACGACCGGATTGCGGCCATGGGGCCGGCGGCGGCGGATCGCCTAGCGCGGCGTTGGCAACCCCGCTGCCAGGTGGTCGGTGACCTGATGGCGGATCTCTCGGAGGCCGCGCGCTCAGAGCGCCCCTTGCCCCAGGGGGAATGGGTGGCGTTGATGCCCGGTTCCAAACGCGCCAAGTTGCAGGTGGGCGTGCCGTTTTTGCTGGAGGCCGCTGATCGTCTGGCGGCCCAGCGGCCTGGTATCCGCTTTCTGCTGCCTGTGGCTCCGACCACCAGTGTTCAGGAGTTGCTGGCCTACGGCAGTGCGGCGAATCCGATCGCGCAGCACTACGGCTCGGGTGAGCCGGTGCTGGAGGGCTATGACTTGGTGACCCCCGCCGGCTCGCGGATCCGCTTGGTGGAGGAGCAGCCAGCCCACGGGGTGCTGAGTCAATGCCAACTGGCCCTGACCACCGTCGGGGCGAACACCGCGGAGTTGGGTGCCCTGGGGGTGCCGATGATCGTGCTGGTGCCGACCCAGCACTTGCATGTGATGCAGGCCTGGGATGGGGGCATTGGAATCCTCGCCCGCCTGCCCTTCTTGCGTTGGCTGCTGGGGGCGGCCTTGACGGCCTGGCGGATGCGCAACCACGGCTTCTTGGCCTGGCCCAACATCTCCGCAGGCCGCCAGGTGGTCCCCGAGCGGGTCGGGGCGATCACACCCCAGGAGATCGCCGCTGAGGCCGCCGATTGGCTGGCCCATCCGCAGCGCCTGGAGGGGATGCGGGAGGACCTGCGCAGCCTGCGGGGGCAGCCCGGGGCCGTGGCGGCTCTGGCTGGGATGGTGCGGGAATTGCTGCCGCCGCCTTCTGCTGGCGCTGCCTAGCTTGAGCGGGTTTCCCAGGCTTCCAAGCGATGGCTGACGCCGCCCAGCACGACAACGAGCAATGGCGCGAGAAGCTCACCCCTGAGCAATTCCAGGTGGCCCGCATGGGCGGGACCGAGCGGGCCTTCACCGGGATCTACTGGGACAACAAGGCCAAGGGGATGTACCGCTGCGTTTGCTGCGGCAGTGAGCTGTTCAGCTCTGAGACCAAGTTCAACTCCGGCACCGGCTGGCCGAGCTTCTGGGATGGGGCCAAGGAGGGCGCCATGAGCACCCACTCGGACACCAGCCACGGCATGGTCCGCACCGAGATCAAGTGCGCGAACTGCGATGCCCACCTGGGTCACGTTTTCAATGACGGTCCCACGCCCACCGGGCTGCGCTACTGCGTCAATTCCGCGTCCCTGAATTTTGAGGAGGAGAAGGGCTAGGCCCTTCCCTCACCAGGGATCGCCGCCGCCGGAGGGCTCCCGCCGCCGCGGCAGGGGTGCCCGCTCATCGAAGGGCTCATAGGGCTCGACGTCCAAGGGGGACTCATCACGCACATAGCGGCGCGGTGCGGGCTCCTCATCGAGATAGCGGCGCTGGCGCAGGGGCTCGCGTTCGCGGCGCTGCTCCACCTCGACATAGTCGTAGTCCTCTTCCGGTTCGAAACGGCGGTTGGTGGCCGGCTCGATGCGGCGCTGCTCCTCCTGGGCGGTGGGTTGCCCCGCGGCCAGTTGGTTCTCGACGGGAACCATGTTCAGGCGATAGCGCTCGCGTTCCTCCTGCTCCCAGCTGGGGCCACCGACGCCGAGCTTCTCGAGCAGGCCGGTGCCGAGCTGCTTGAGCTTCTCCTCGGCGCCCTCATAAACAATGATTCGATCGGGACCGCTGCTGACGATCTCTTCAACGGTCAGCTCCCAGGTGCTGAGCACCCCCTCGCCGAGCAGCGGGACACCAACGGCTCCGAGCACCAGGGTGGTGAGTTCGCCGGTCTCGATGTCAAAGCTGAAGCCCAGCACGCGGCCCAGCTGCTCCCCGGATTCAGTGATCACCTGGCAGTTGATCACCCGGGAATAACGGTCCGGATCGAAGTTCTCCGAGAGGGAGTCGGCCGAATCCACCAGGATCACATCGCCCACTTGGCGGATGCTCTCGAGGGGCATCCAGCGGGGCAGGCCCGGCAGAAAACGCGTGAGCGGGTTGTCCCGCAGGCCCAGGGAGACCACCTCGCGGCGGTCGATATCCACCACAACTTCGCCCACCACACCCAGACGCCGGCCGGTGTCCCGGGTGATCACCTGGGTGCCCATGAGCTCCGAGCGCAGCCAGAGGCGGTCGCTGGGGGTGGCCGCTGGGTTGCTTCCTGGTGGAGTGCTTGTCATGGGCGCATTGTGACCGAAAACCTGTCGGAGCTTGGTTAGGCCGCCGGGGGTAATCCCACCACCTGGGTGTGGGCCCCGCGGGCTTGGGTCACACCGATGGTGCGGGTGGCGGCACCAATCATCGGACGGCGGTGGCTGACCACCAGGAACTGGGCAGCATCGGCCTGCTGGGCGATCAGGGCGGCGAGCCGCTCGACGTTCACGCCATCGAGGAAGCTGTCGACCTCATCAAGGGCGTAGAAGGGCGACGGGCGGAAGCGCTGCAGGGCAAAGAGGAAGCTCAGGGCCGTCAGGGACTTCTCGCCGCCGCTCATGGAGGCCAGGCGGCGCACGGCCTTGCCCTTGGGGTGGGCCACCAGGTTGAGGCCGCCCTCCAGGGGAGCCTCCTGGTTTTCCAGCTGCAGGAAGCCCTCGCCGTCGGAGAGGCCGGCAAAGATGTCGCGGAAGTGCTCATCGACGGCGTTGAAGGCCTCCATGAAGGCCTCCTGGCGCAGGGTGGCCACGGTTTCGATACGCAGCAGTAGCTCCTCGCGTTCTTTGCAGAGGACGTCGAGGCGCTCCTGCAGGTCCGCCAGCCGCGTCTCGAGTTCTTCGAGCTCCTGCAGGGCAAGCATGTTGACCGGCTCGAGGGCCTCCATGCGCTGCTGCAGGCTCTTGAGCTCGGCCTGAAGCGCCTCGAGGCCGTTCTCGCGCACCTCCTCGGGGATCTCAGGCAGGGGATCGGGGAGCTCCCGTTGCAGCTGCTCTAGCCGGCCGCCGCTGCTGCGCTCCTCCTCGGCCAGGGCCAGGAGTTCCTCGCCCAGGCGCTGCAGTTCCCATTCCTGTTGTTGCAGGGCCTGGCGCTGCTTGGCGAGTTGGGCCTCGGCTTCGTCGCGTGCGCGGCGCCGCTCACCAAAGCGGGTTTGCAGCTCCTGCTGCTTGGCCTCGAGGGTGCTGCGCTTCTGTTGATCGGCCTGCTGCTGCTCCTTCCACTGGGTGCGCTCAGCGATCAGGGCATTGACGGCCTGGGCGAGCCGCTGCTCTTCCCCGCCCAGGGCTTGGAGTTGGCTGCTGACCCGCTCGGCGGCCAGTCCCCTCTCCCGGCGCGCGGCCAGCAGGTTGTCGCGTTCCTGTCTGGCCTGGGTCAGGGCGGCATCGGCGGCCTCGAGTTCCTGCTGCAGGCCCTGCCAGCGCTCGCTGTCGCCGCTGGCTTGGGCACTGGCTTCACTGGCCTCCAGCTGCTGCAGGGCTTGCTGCAGCGGGGTGAGTTCCGTGGCGATGGCCTGCAGGCGCTGCTGCCCGCCGCCCAGGTCGGTCTCGATCTGCTTGATCCGCGCGCTGAGCTGATTGCGGCGTTCCTGCAGTGGGCCGCTGGCCCGTTGGGCGGCCGTGCGCTCGGCGTCCAGGGCGGCCTTGCGTTGCTCCAGCCGGCTGAGCTGCGGCCGCAGTTCTTCGAGGGACCGTCCGAGCTCGGATTCCTTGCGCTTGCTGGCCAGCAGGGTTTCCCCGAGCTCCAGCAGACGCCGGCGCAGGGGTTCGGCTTCGTCGGCGTCGCTGGCGGCACCGAAGCTGAGTTGATTGCCCCGTTGTTGCAGGCTCCCTCCGGTCATGGCACCGCTCTTCTCGAGCAGTTCGCCATCGAGGGTGACGGCGCGGCAGCGGCCCAGTTCGCGGCGGGCGCTGGCAAGATCCCGGAAGACCAGGGTGTCGCCGAAGACGTAGCGGAAGACCTCGCCATAGACGGGCTCAAAGCGCACGAGCTCCACGGCCCGCCCCACCAGACCGTCGCCGCCCACGGCTGCGCCACCGCGCTCAAAGGCGGCGCCGTTGCGCATGGCCCCGCCCCCGCCACGGATCTTGTTGAGGGGCAGGAAGGTCAGGCGACCCGCCCGGCGGCTTTTGAGCAGATCGATCGCCCGGGCGGCAATGCGGTCGTCATCGACCACCACCTGGCCAAGGCGGGCGCCGGCAGCTACCTCCAGGGCGAGGCGATGGGCTTCCTCCACCTCGGCGAGTTGGGCGACGGGGCCGTGGATGCCCTCGAGTCCAGCCTCGAGCAGCAGGCGCAGGGCTCCGGTGCCGCGGCTTTCCTGGATGGTTTCCCGCCGGGACTCCATCCGGGCGATGTCTCGCTCCAGGCTGACCTGCTCCTGCTCGAGCCGTTGGCGGGTGCGCTGCTGCAGCGCGAGGGCTTCGGCGAGCTCCTGGGCGCGGGTCTGCTGGGCCTTGAGCTCATCGAGCAGTTGATGCCACTCGTCCTCCAGGGCGGTGAGGGAGCTGGAGACCCCATCGCTGCTGGCGGCGTCCTGTTGCAGTTGCTCCTGCAGTTCTCCCAGGCGTTCCTGCTCTTGGCGCAGGCGCTCGACGAGCTGCTGCTGTTCGGCCTGCAGCGGGGAGAGCTTGGCCTGGAGCTCCTGGCGTTGGCGGCTGCGCTGCTTTTGCTCTTCCAGCCAGCTGCCGCTGCGGCCGGCCACTTCCCCCAGGCGACGGCGGGAGAGTTCGACGGCGGCTTCGGCAGTCCGGCAACCCGCTTCGGCCTCCTCCAGGCTGGCCTGATCGTCAGCGCTGTTGAGCTGGCTTTGCTGCTGCTTGAGGTCGGCTTGCTGGCGGCCGAGCTCCATGCGCTGACGCTGGAGTTCCTCGGCGCCCTGTTGGTGTTTCTCCGCTTGGCGGCTGAGTTCCCTGGCGCTGGCCTCCAGGCCGGCGAGCTCGGACTGCACCGCCAGGAGCTGATCTTCCCCAAGGGCTTTGACCTCGGCCTGCAGGGCGTCGAGGGCTTTGGAGGCGGTCTCGAGGGTGCTTCGGCCTTCGCTGACGCTCTGGCGCTCGTTCTCTTGCTGGCGCTTGAGCGCCTCCTGGCGGCTCTGCAGTTGTTTGAACTGGGCCTCGGCCTGCTCGAACCCGAGCACCTGCTCCTGCAGCCGGCCCCGCTGGAAGCGCTCCCGCAGCTCCTGGTAGGTGCGGGCTTTGGCGCAGTCCCGCTCGAGCTTTTGCCGGGAGACCAGCAGTTCCTGCTGGACGATGGCGCAGCGCTCTTCCCGGTCTTGCACGTCCGAGAGCTTGGAGCGGGTCTGCTCGATGCGGGAATCGAAGAGGGCCACCCCGGCGAGCTCATCGATGATTCCGCGGCGGTCGCGGGAACTCATCGAGACGATGCGGGTGACGTCGCCCTGCATGACGACGTTGCTGCCTTCCGGGTCCACCCGCAGCCGCCGCAGCTGGGTTTGCAGCTGCTGGAGATTGCAGGGGATGCCGTCGGCGCTGTAGGTGCTGGCGTAGGTGCCGCCGGGGGCAATGCGCAGCCGGCGGGTGACGGTCCACTCGGTTTGCCCGGGCTTGATCCAGGGGCCTTCTTCGGGTGCCTCGAGACCCTGTTCGGCCTCATCGGGCTGCCAGTCGCTCAGGTCGAAACGAACGGAGACGACCGTTTCGGCCGCTTTGCCCTGCTTGAGCTTGGAGCTGTTGACCAGGTCGGGCAGTCGCTCCGCCCGCATGCCGCGGCTGCTGGCGAGGCCCAGGCAGAAGAGGACCCCATCGAGGATGTTGCTTTTGCCCGAGCCGTTCGGGCCGGTGACCACCGTGAAACCCTCGTCCAGTGGGATCGACATCGATCCGCCAAAGGACTTGAAGTGGGTCAGCTCTACCTGATTGATGTGAACCAACAGGCCCGAGCGTCGAGCACCAGAAAGGTAGCCGACCCTCTGTCGATTTCAAGGCATGGTCACTACGGTGTGGTGGCTGTCCCACGGCTCCATGGACTCAGGCACGACCAGCAACGGTGTCCCCCAGGAGCCCGTGCAGGAGCAGCCCTGGCGGGCCAAGATCGAGCCGGAGGAGGCGCCTGAGACCGAGCCCCTCTCGCCTGTGGCGAGCCTGTTCCGAGAGCGCTTTGAGCAGTTTCTGCCGACGATCCAGCGGGAGTGGCCAGACGTCGCCCGTCACACCCTGGAGGCCACGCGGGGCAGCCTGGACACGGTGGTGGAGGTGATTGCCCGGCAGACCGGCCGAACCAGTGACGGAGTCAAGGAGCAGTTGCTGGATCTGCTGACGGTGGGCGAGGACCAGGCCCAGCAGTGGGCGGATTCCCTGCGGCCGCTGGAGGAGCAGCTGGAGCATCTGCTCGATGACCTCAATGCCAACTTGCGGCCTCGCATCGAAAAACCGGTGCGGGAGCGCCCCTTGATGGCTTTGGGATTGGCTGCTGGAGTGGGGCTACTGCTCGGTCTGTTGCTCTCCGGCCGCCGTTCGTCATGACCAGCTCCGACTCCTCTTCTTCGAAGGACGCCCCGCGGCGTGGCGTCCCCTTGAAGGCGGCCTCCCGGATCACCGGGTTGGTGGCCTCGGTGATGGACCTGCATGTCCGGATTGCCCTGAAGGAGGCCGACCGCGAGAAGCGCCGTTTGATTGGCGGGGTCGTGCTGCTGATGGCGGGCCTCTCGGCGCTGTTGATGGCCTGGTTGGCGGCCGATGTGGCGCTGTTGTTCTGGCTGCATCAGAACTGGGGCTGGAGCTGGATCCACTCCGCCCTCGGCTTGATGGCGGTGAACCTGCTGCTGAGTGCTGTATTTCTGCGGATCGGTGGCCTGATGACTAAGGGCCCCTACCTGCCCGAAACCTTGGCGGGTCTTACGAAGACGACTCGGGCGTTGGTTGGTCGCTGAGCCAGCGGCAGAGGCCCGGTAGGGAGAGCCCCTGCAGGCTGAGGTTGAGGATCACCGTGATGAAAACGATCCCCTGACAGTTCTGGGCCAGGACGCTGGCGGCTGCATCGCTGGGCACTCCCCGCAACAGTGGGATGGCGCCCATGACGTTGAAGGAGAGAGCCAGGGGGACCGCTCCGCGTAGGCCGCACCAGGCGATCAATAAGGACTCCTTCAGGCTGAAGGGCGAGAGCCGCTGAAAGATCAGGACGCTCAGGGGCCGGGCGATGAGCATGAGGACCGCGGCGGTGGCCAGACCGGCCGGCAGGGCTGGCAGCAGGTGGGTTGGATCCACCAGCAGACCAAAGATGAAAAAGATGCTGATCTCCGTCATGGTGTTGAACGGCAGCAGCACTTCTTGAATCGTTTGGTGGTTGATCTCAGGGCGCTGATAGTGCTCATTGGTCATCATTAGACCGGTGATATAGACCGCGACAAAGCCCGATCCGCCCAGGATTTGTGTGCAGCCGTAATCCATAAAGGCGATGGAGATCGCCACGATGAGCAGTTGCTCCCGGTCAACCACCAGGCGGTTGATCATCACGCGGGCGACATAGCCAAATCCCAGGCCCACCAGGACTCCGGAACCGATTTTTTGCAACAGGCTTGAGAAGCCGCTAATGACAACATCCGGGAGTGCTTGCCCTTGCGCGCCAACGCTGAAGAGACTGGCGGCGATGCTGAACAAAATCAGCGCCGATGGGTCATTGACGGAAGACTCAAATTCGAGCAGATCTTGAACATTTTTCGGCACATGCCGTTTGACCTGTCGCAGGACCCCGAGGGTGGCTCCGGCGTCGGTGGAACCCAGGCAGGCGGCCACGAGAAGAGCTGCCCCCAGGGGGATGGCATTGCTGAGCCCCGGGGTGATCGCTGCCCCGCTTTGGGAGGTCAGCCAGACGATCGCAGCACCCAGGACCAGGGTGGAGACGGCGACCCCGGCAATGGCCAGGACGAGGCCGTATTTGAGGAAGCCACGAATGGCCTGGGTATCGGTTTTTAGCCCGGCATAAAACAGCAGTAGGGCCAGCGAGAAGGTCTGAAGGCGTTCGACCTCGGATGGATGGATATCGAGAACCTGAAGATTGATCAGCAGGCCTAAGAAGAGAACCCCAAGAACAGCGGGAATCCCAATTCGAATCGAGAAGCGACTGATGATCAGCGTGCCCAGATAGACCGCTCCGATGAAGAGCAGTTGAATCTCGAGGGGGATCGTCATTAACCCCTGGCTGCTGGCCAGTAGGGGGGTGATCCAGTGGCTCATGGCAAAAGCCTAGGGCTGGCTTTAACGGATTTCGTAGTGGAGCCAGCGGCAATCAATGCCTCCGTTGCTGATCGGAATGCGCCGGCTGGCTTTCATGCGTAGGGCGCCGGTCAGCTCCGGGTTGCCGCTGAGGAGCCAGAGGCTCCAGCCACTGCAGCGCTCTTTCACCATGGCCCCGAGATCGGCGTAGAGCTGCTCGAGTTCATCGCGTTCACCAATCCGCTCGCCATAGGGCGGATTGCAGACCAGGACTCCCGGGCCGCTGGGCAGGGCGAGCGTGCGGAAATCGCCGGTTTGGAGGGTGATGGCTTCAGCGAGTCCTGCGGCCTGGGCGTTGTGTCTGGCTTGCTCGGCCACGCTGGCGTTCTGTTCGCAGCCCAGCAGCAGCGGCAGCGTGCTCAGCGGTTGCTCGCGCGATTGGGCCCGGCGCTGCTCCTCGTCCCAGAGCTCGGTGTCAAAGTCCGCCCAGCCCTCGAGGGCAAAGGGGCGATGCAGGCCTGGGGCCTGGGAGAGGGCCCAGCTGGCGGCTTCGATCAGCAGTGTCCCCGATCCACAGAGGGGATCGACCAAGGGGATCGATCCATCCCAGCCCGTCAGCCGGATCAGGCCGGCGGCCAGGTTCTCCTTGAGGGGGGCGAGGCCCATGGCGCTGCGGTAGCCGCGGCGATGGAGGCTGCCGCCAGAACCATCGAGGCTGAGCCGTGCCTCGTGGCGGTTGAGGTGGACGTGGAGGGAGAGGTCGGGCTCCTCGAGGTCAACGGAAGAGCGCTCGCCCCAGATGTCGCGCTGCAGGTCGACGACGGCGTTCTTGACCTGCAGCGCCGTGTAGTGGCTGTGGCTCAGGCCGGGATTGCTGCCGCTGACATCCACGCGGAAGCTCATCGAAGGGTGCAGCCAGCGCTCCCAGTCCAGGGCGTTCTGAATGCCGTCGTAGAGCGACTCGCGGTCATGGCAGGGGAACCGCGCGATCTCCCGTAGGAAGCGGAAGGGATAGCGGCATTGCAGATGGAGCCGATAGAGGCAGGCCATGTCCGCCTCAAAGGCAGCGGCGCGCCGCAGGGGTTGCACCTGCTTGGCGCCGAGCTTGATGAGCTCCTCGGCGCCAATCTCCTCAAGGCCCTGGGGGAGCACCGCGATCCCTTGGATCAAGCCGCTCTTGACGAGGCGTTTGACCGGTTGCCGCTGCCAGGCCTCTGTCATGACCTCAATCGACGGGGGCGGTTGTCCTCCTCGATGGAGGTCTCTCCCATTGTGCGTTGACCCTGCAGAATGAGGGGGTCCGGTCTCGACCGGACTAGGTGGCTCACACCAGTGTTTCGGACAGCGGTTCGATTCCGCTCAGCTCCACTTCATGGGGCTGCAATGGTTTCGACGGGGCATGAGGAGGGTGACTGAAGCCTGCTCGGTAAGAGCGAACCCGTAACAGCGAACAACATCGTTCGTTTCTCCCGTCAGACCGCCCCTGTGGCTGCCTGACCCTAATTAAGGGAGATGGGGTTAGATCAGCCTTATCAACCAAATGATCCATGGGGGCTGGGAGGCCCCTTCAAATCAATCCCAGAGCGGGATCTCGTCGATTGCGACGGAAGCCTCGGATTCGCTCTCATCCAAATCCTCATCCAAAATCCCCCCAGTTCTCGCGGGGATGGACAAGGCAGAGGCGCTTGCCTATGTCTCCCGTTTATTCGATGCGGCGCAAGCAGGTGCGGTGCTGTGGGGTGACGACCTTTTGCTCAAGCGGTTTCTCGCCCAGTGCAGCCGCTCCGGCAGTCAGGAAACCCGTGACGGCTATGCCCGAGAAATCCGTCATTACGTCAGTTGGCGGGATCGCCACCACCCCCACTTGCATCTGCGAGAGATCGACCCATCACTCACCGAGAACTGGATTGCCGAGTTGCTGCATGCGGTCGAAGTTGGAGAACTGAAGCCGCGCAGCTTCAACAGGCGCGTCAGTGCGGTGAGTGCGATGTATCGCTGGGCTTCTGAGCCCTCCCGTTCTGCGGTGACAGGTGTGCCGCGTAATCCCATCCCCCCGCGAGTTCAGCTCCACGCACCGAAGCTGGCGAAGCCATTACCTGAAGCAGATCTCTCCGCAGTGCTCGGCAGGATCAGCCAAGCCAAGGCTGAAGGCTCCAAAACAGCAGCCAGGGATTTTGTTCTAGTTCGCGGGAGCTACCTGCTTGGTTGCCGGGTTTCCGAGTTGGCTCGCCTGAAGTGGGGGGACATTGAGGCTGTCGATGGGGGCGGGCAAGTCACGCTTCTTGGCAAGGGCAGTAAGCAACGCACCGTCCGGATCAGCGTTGAAACCCTGGAGCTGTTTGAGTCCTTAGGGCGACGGGAGTCAGGGGATTGGGTCTTCCCCTCAAACCGGAAGGACGGTCCGCTGAGTCGGCAGGCGATTGCTGAGCGGATGCGCCGCTGGGGACGAGAGGCGGAGGTTCATCTCCATCCCCACAAGCTGCGTCATACCCACGCCACTCATGCGATCCGCCGCGGGGTGGATGTCTTCACGCTCCAGGCAACGCTTGGACACAGCAGTAGTGCCACTACTTCTGGGTACGTCGCGGCTAACCCAGCGGACTCAAGCTCGTTACGGCTGGGCTGACGTAATTGGCGTTGCGGTCGAATAGAAGCGGAGGGAGCTGTTTCGCCGAGGCCGACCTGGTCGTCATCGAGATAAGACTGATCGGCTTGATCAACAGCACCACTGAGTAGCTGTCCCGCACAGGTACTACAAGCACCGGCCTTGCAGGAGTAGGGCAGATCCAGTCCTGCCTCCTCGGCGGCATCGAGGATATAACTGTCATCGGCACAGTCAAAACTTCCGAGACCTTCAATTTGGATGGTGTAGGTCGCCATGGCCTGATCAGCACAGAGGTTGTGGAAAACGCACGGTGCGCCAACCGCCACTGGTGGTGCTTACCTCCACGCCGATGGCCAGTGGTTGGTTGGCGGTGAGACTGCCGCACCAGGCCCGGGCCTCCTCCAGGGCGGCCTCGAGGTTCTCGTATAGGCCGTCGAGCTGGGGATGGGGCTGCAGTGCCGCATCAACCAGCCTGTAGCGAGGGCAAGTCGGGGCCGTGAGTAGCTGTAGGTGGTTCATCTCATCTGACCGAATCACAAATCAATCCTGTTCGCTCTGCGGCATAGGCAGTTGTGCTGTTGAACACGGTTTGACCGTCTTCTGTTGGGCTTGGTGGCGCTGAACAGAGTTGGGCGTGAGGCCTCGAAGACCGGCCAAGATCGCCCCTTGGAAAACAGACGACCTGGTGTCGAGGGCTATTGGCGCAGAGATAGTTGCTCCGTGCGCGGCATGTTTCGTTGACTTCAGGCTGGGGTAGCACCGCAGCTCATAGTTGTAGTGCTGTAAAGCAGTAATGCCGATCCCATAAAGAACGGTTGAGCCGATAACACCGGCGGCCCCGTTCATGCCAAGTTGTTATGGAAAGCAGCTAACGCCATAGCTGCTTTTGCTAGGCGACACCTTGGTGGTGTCACCTCAACAGCTCCCGTCCGCGGATTTTCTCCCCAGCCCACCCGGGGAGCTGTTGCTGTCTTGAGATATGCGATCACTGCCCTTTGTCCTTGATACTGGCTCCGGTTTTTGTCTTGTCTGAACATGGGTTTGTGAGTCACCTTCAACGGGGTAGCTTTTTGTCCTCTCACGGGAAAAGAACCCTTACTAGCCATGCAAGTACTGATATCTGCATGGAAGACCAGAACCCTGATCGCCGTGTACGGCAATGAACAGGAAAAGCTGTCGATGTATTGGAAATGACAAGAAGTTGTCAACAAATACCAACAAGGCCTGGCTGGCGAACGAGTCAATGGGTTGAATCAGATTCATCAAGCCGCAAAGACTGGATAACCACAGAAGATGAGACCAGATGAACTGGTCAGACGATGTGGTGGCTCTCGCTCTGAACACATGCAGAGCCCTGACAACTTGCAAACCATGAAACACAAAGTCGTGAACGTGGGACTTGGTCAGTTCGCCCCCAGGCAGCGCAGGAGACTTCGCACTACTCCGACCCCTGAGCAAAAAGAAGCATTGATCAAGCTCTTTAAGCGGTACAGCGCATTGAGTGAACAGGAGACCGATCAAGCCATCCAAGAAGAGATTGCCAAGATCAACTCAACCCTGAAGGGGCTGAGGTGTCCTTATCCACGCTTCAGATCCCATCCACCCGTACCGCCCGAGATCGCTGTTCTGACAATGGATGAAGCCGTTACGCCAAGGGAACGAGAGCGACCTGAACAACATCCGATGGACTCAGCTCAACGGAAACGCTTCATCACCCAGCTTGAAAGCACTGAGATGGCAGGTCGATCTGTTGAGCTACCGTTTGGATTCGGCACGGAACAACATCGCTTTAGCAGGTGAAAGTCTGACGCCTTACGGGAGGGGGCACGTGGACTTGACCCGACAAGAGCAATGCCACTGACGGGGGGCGCTTGAACTGTCAGTTGGTTGACAAGTTCCAACCGACCTCGCGTCCATCGGTTGGAGAGCTTGCCACCGCCTTCCTCTGCGTGTCAGGCGATATTTAGTTTCTACAAGTGGAAACGGAATGCGTGATGTGCTCTAAGCAACAGAAGTCATTATATTCATATCTTGTTCATTATTCGCAGGTCCCATTGAGCCGCACTCTCTGAGTTGTTCGGCGTTGGCTCCAGGTCAGTTCGGTCAAGAAGCCAGCCATTAGCGAGCCGCACACAACCATCTCCAATATCAATCCTCAGGATGGACTCTTCAAGAGCTTCTGGTCATGAGCAAGCTGCATCATGCGCAAGATCTCGTACTCAGCCATGCAGTCAACACAACTGCACGGATCACCGTGCAGATCCCAGCGATCGAGCGTGTAACCCGTTAGCTCGGATTGATCGTTATGGAACTTGGTCACGGCGATGTGACTACGGTTATGCAAACTCTGTCGCGCATCAGACCCTGAAACAGTCGTGTAAACCGACCCTGTCTTGGCGTCTTAGAACGTGGACTGGTTGAGCTAGCTGGTCGCCTAGCAATCAACCAAAAGGCGGATGGCATTCAGTCTTGAGCTGCTCTTGAATGGCTTGATGGGTGCTGGCCTTTTCGCCGAACCATGCCTTCAGCAGCTCTTTGGCGAGGGCGCGCAGAACCTCGGGGTCGCTCTGGGCATCGATATCTCGTTTGAGGCGCTCAACCTCAAAAGTTTGCGCCATGGTGAGCCGATCGGAGCCATCGATTGGATGCGATGGGACAATTAAAAGTTATGGGGTTCCGGGCTGAAGAACGTCATGTTGACTACACAATCCGCGCTCTGTCAGCAACACAGGACAATGACTAATTGTAAAGCAGTTGTCATTGGTTCACGTTCGCCCTCGCCGCTCGCTTAAGACTGAAGCAAGCTGATTCTTGATCATGCGACTGAGTTGGAGTCAGCACCTGGCTGCGGCCAGAACACTCGAGCTCGCTAGTCGGGAACAAACAGGAACAGCGCTTGCCTTGATGGGTATGGCGCTGATGATTGCTCTCCAGGACCTCCAGTCGATCACTTCATTAGAGTCATCCGCTACCGAACGGAGCCAATCCAACTACTTCTAGTAGCACGAGTTACACCTTCCAGAAATCTTCCAGTCAACGTTGTGTGCGTTGACCCACGCAAGGTCGACTCTCTTTATACGCTGCATTGAATTGGCCTTGCGTTCATGTCCGACATCCAGCGGTCACTCCAGCCTGCCAGCCTGAAGTGGCAAGACGATGGCGAGCTCTCAGCTCAGGACATATTCAACCTGGTTTGCCGCCTGCGAGCTGTGGAACCAGGCGCCACCAGCAATGAGCTGTGGCGCCTCGGGCAGAAATATCCCAAGTCCACCCCCAGCACTCACCAGGCCTGCCGAATCCACACCGCCTGACTCAGGCGTGCGAGCAATGAAGTTCGCCAGACGTCATACCAAGATCTAATTATACCAATGAGTCGATCTGATCTGTCGTGGTCTTTCTGTTGTTGATTCGCCCACATTCTTTCAAATCGTAGTTTAGGTCACAGAGAAAGATTCCTCCATCAATAGTGTTGTCATGTTGTTTGTTTGCACCGAGATGTCGAGCACGCAAGAACTCACTATCGGTCAACAGTTTGAGGTGGAGCGCTTTTCCAGGGCAATTGACGCCACAGCGGAACCCGCGCGGCTGAAGGCTCTGGCCAAACAGCTACTGCAGGCCTGGCATACCCAGAAAGCCGCCACCGACTGGGTGAAGTCCCAGAAGCTGTGAAGCCCTATGAGGCCATGTCAATCACTCCTCTCCCGTTGCTACTGCGTCTGAGTGATTGACCGGATCAACGGTACGGAATTGTCATCCCTGGACCGTACACATCGCTTTCCTGCAATGACTCGCCTTGTTCTTGTCAGCCCATTGACACAAATGCTTGGCTTTGGAGTCTCAACATGTCGATCAGGTGGACCATGGGATCGTCGATATATTCATCTTCGAACAAGACCAGCAGCCTTTGAGCACTCGACTGCTGACTTCGGATCGTAATGACAATGATGACTCATGTTCTAGATAGCATTTGCTGACCCAGGGCAATAAGGACGTCAAAGGCACATTTCAGGAGACATCGAATTGCAACAATCCAAGAAGAATAGTGCTTCCAATGCGCACATCTCGTTCAATTGAGCTGCTCTCTGCTCGCTCCACGACATCAGGCTCCACAGTCTTTTCTGAGCCTCTGCCAAGCGACGAAACGTTGATCGCGGAAGTGCACAGCAGCGATCGCGGCGAGCTGTTTTGCCATCGCTTTCAAACCGATCAATTGCAGGTGATCAGCGGCAGTTTGGATCTGATCGTGTTGCAGGATCGCCGCCTGCAGTGCATCTCTCTACGGGAGGATGAACCGGTCTGGTTACGCATTCCGCCCGGTGTCCCCCATGGTGCGATCAACCGCAGTTCACGTCCGGCCGTCGTGGTGAATGCGGTTCTACGTCACGGTGTGAGTGATCGGCGCGATTACCAGCCGCGGGCGATCCCCAGGGCCCTGGCTCAGATGTGGTCTGAGTTTCAGGTCGGCTAGAGGATTCGGGGCAAAGCTTGCCTAAGCACCTGCTGTAGTTGTTGTCCGAGACGCCCGAACTTGGATTGCGGCTAGCTCACGTTTGATTAAGCCGCCAGGGCTTGTGATCCGCCTCGTGACTGGCCTTGTCGCGAATGCCGGTAGAAATGCTCTTTGTGCTGGCTACGGTCTTCGGGTAGTAATGGTGCGCGCCTCTTGACGAAGAGATCGCCCAGCGCCCCTGCTGTCGCTCTCAGGGGCTTTTCTGATTTTCGAATGTCCTGAACGCGACATTGCTCTCGCGCTTGAGCGTCCGGTGCGCCATAAGGACTTTGGGCCGCAATCTCTTCGTCAAGGCATGGCGGCTCAGGGGGGTGAACCGCCGGTTCGCCCCTCCCCTCTTGCATTAGAAGCGCCAGTGAGGCCATAACAATTGAGGACACGGTTGAGTGATTCCCCGTGATCCGAGACGGGGGAGTGCCAAGCTCCCCCACCCCAACACTTCCCGCTACTGAGCAGTGGATCGGGGAGCTGTTGTGCCAGCGGTTTTGAGACGCCTGGTCCGTAAGTCTGGTTGCGGTCGAATAGAAGCGGAGGGAGCTGTTTTGCCGAGGCAAGCTTGGACTCACCCCACCTTGACGTGGTCCATTGCCCAACACTCCGTGGCGCCGCCTGAGAACAGGCAAACCATGGTCTGGTCAGGGTCGATGACTCTGTAGGTGGAGCCATCCGCGAAGTTCTTTAGCCGTGCGTGCAAGTGGGCGAGGTCGTGGTCGGGATGTTCTTCGGTTTGTCTCCAGCCTTTACTGGTCAATCTTTCGATGGAGAACACGAGCTTCTCAGTGGAGGGGATGCATAAGGTCGGTCAGCGCCACTGACTTGGGTAAAAACAACGGAATCTCATTGGGATCACGCCATGCACAGCGCACCAGGAAGTATTTCTTGATACGAGACACTGCATCTAGCGGAACTGATTGGTCTCTAAGGGAAAGAGCCTTGGCAGCCGATCTCAGCAGACTGACCTCTTCTCAATCGTGACGCTGAGCCTCGACATCACCGGCTGTCGCCAAAGCGGCCACTAACACAACACAAGGTGTTCAGCACGAACTAAGCGGCGCGCTTGTCTTCCTGTGAGCCACTCTTAATCAGTTGATCCACACCTGCTTGCGCCGAACTCTGGTAGTCGACGACCAGGTCACTGCAACAGCGGGGGAGAGCAAAGAGGTCTGGACAGTCGCGTAGCGCGAGTTGGCGACGCTCGATATGCGCGACGCTCAATTCAGAGCCTGGTGATGGCATGCAGCCATAGGTCGTAGTG
>NZ_ADXM01000009.1:0-6306 GCF_000179255.1 Synechococcus sp. CB0205 | reverse complement strand
CTGCTGCTCCGCGGGGCTCCAGAGGCGGATCGCGCGCCCTGGTCCGAGGCGTCCGGCGCGTCCGGCCCGTTGCTCCGCACTGGCCTGGCTCGCCGGGAGTGTGACCAGGCTCTCCATGCCGCTGGCGGGGTCGAAGCGGCTGCGGCGGCTTAGGCCGCTATCGATCACCAGGGCGACCCCGGCGATCGTCAGGGAGCTTTCGGCAATGGCCGTCGCCAGCACCACCTTCCCCGCGGGGCTGCGGCTGGCTTGGATCGCGCGGCTCTGTTCCCCCAGGGGCAAGTTGCCGTGCAGGGGGCAGATCTCCAGGTCCTGGGACCAGCTGGTCCGCGCGATCGCCTCCTGGCACTGCTGAATCTGGCGTTGTCCAGGGAGGAACACCAGGGCGGTCTCGTGGTCCTGCCGTTGGTCAAGCCATTGGCTCTCCAGGGCCCGGACCACCTGGGAGCAGAGGGTTTCACGCTCTCGAGCCGGTTGGTGCTGGACCGCGACGGGGAAGCTTCGTCCTTCGCTGGTCAGCAGCGCGGCCTCGGGCAGCTGTTCGCGCAGGGGCTGGAGGTTGAGCGTCGCTGACATCACCAGCAGTCGCACCTCCGGTGCGATCACCGCCCTGGCCTCCCGCAGTAGCGCCAAGGCGAGGTCCGCCTCGCTGCGGCGCTCGTGGAATTCGTCGAAGATCACGCAGGCCACCCCCTCCAGGCTGGGGTCGGACTGCAGCTGCCGCAGGAACAGACCGTCGGTCAGCACCTCCACCCGGGTGGCGGCTGAGACCCGGCTCTCCAGGCGGACGCGATAGCCAATCCGTTGGCCAACGTCCTCGCCAAGACTGCTGGCCAGACGCTGGGCCGCGGCTTTGGCAGCGAGCCGGCGCGGCTCCAGCATCAAGACCCGCCCGCTCTCCGGGGGCAGGGCCTCAAGCAGGGCCAGGGGAACGCCTGTGGTTTTTCCGGCCCCCGGTGGAGCCTGCAGCAGCAAGGTTCCGCCCGCTGGAAGCCGCTGCACCAGCTCGGGTAGCAGCGGCTCAATCGGAAGCGGCACGCTGGGTGATCCGGGCGTCAGCGCACGTGGCGCGCGCCATCGACCGGGTGGTACAGCTCACCGGTCAGCTCTTCGTAGACGATGGCCGGCAGACCGGTTTCAAACATCGTCTGCAGGGCTTCTTTGAGATAGGGGTTCCAGCCGCCGGTGTTGACGTTGCCGTGGCGCACGGTCCAGTCCCAGGTGCCCTGGAGATCCCTAGGGATGCGGCCTTCGCGGTCGCGGCGGGTCACCAGATCCTGGGATTCAACGAGGCCCACCAGGATGGGCTCCTTGCCGTAGGCGGGAGTCAGGATCAGTTCCAGGCGAACGGGATCCTCTTTCACCAACTTGAGCTGGAAGCGCGGGGGCAGCTTGATGGCCTTGAGCACAGCAGCCACGATCCGGGTTCTTTGCTCCACTCAGCCTCCGCCAATGTTCACAAGCACCCACTGGTTGTACCAGCTGGAGGGTCCAAGCGGGTTGCTCTGGGGTCGTTCAGTCAGGCGGGTTACTCGTCGTCTTCGCCAAAACGCACCGTGAGTAGGTCGTCTTGGGTGAGCTGTCCGTCCTGATCCAAGAGCTCGGGGTGAATCGTCAGCCGCCCCGTTCGATCCCCCTGAGGCGTGCGGTCCCGGTCACCGGGACGGGGCACGGCTGAATAGCCGCGGGCCATGATCCGAAAGGCCTGCCAGAGCAGCCCGATGAAGCAGGCGCCGTAGACCAGCGGCAGCAGCTTGCTGGCGACCAGACCGAGATCGGGTGTGGTGGCGAGCATGGCGGAGCTCTGGAAGGCCGACTGCCCCATCATCGCGCGCCCCCCGGTGCTTGCGTGCCCTGGAGCGTTCTGCTTACGGTTTCGCAGATTTGCTCTTGGTTCCATGGCTGGCGCAGCAGCACGGATGGCCGGCCTTTTGCTGGCGGCAGGTGCGGGACCCGTCCTCCTGGCTCTGCCACCGGTGGCGGCCCAGAGCGCACCGGCGCCGGCCCTGACCCGTCAATCCTTTGTGGCCGAGGCGGTGAAGCGCACCGGCCCTGCGGTCGTGACCATCGACACGGAGCGCACGGTCGTGGTTCCAGGGGGATCCCTGGTCACGCCCTTCCCGTTTAACGACCCGATGCTGCGGCAGTTTTTCGGGCTGCCGCCCGGGGGCGGAGCGACCCGGATTCCCCCCTCCCAGCGGACCGAGCGGGGCCAGGGCAGTGGGGTGATTTACGACCCCTCGGGCTTGCTGCTGACCAATGCCCACGTCGTCGAGGGCACGACGCGGGTGATGGTCGGTCTGCCCGACGGTCGCCGGGTGGAGGGCAAGGTTGTCGGCAGTGACAGCGTCACGGACCTCGCCGTGGTCCGCTTGAACGGGCCAGGTCCTTGGCCCGTGGCCGCCCTGGGTGATTCCGATGCCCTGCAGGTGGGCGAATGGGTGATTGCGGTGGGCAATCCCTTCGGCCTGGATCAAACCGTGACCTTGGGGATCGTCAGCAACCTGAACCGCAACGCCGCGGCGCTGGGGATCACCGATAAGCGGTTGCAGCTGATTCAGACCGACGCCGCCATTAACCCCGGCAATTCCGGTGGGCCCTTGCTCAACGCCGACGGGGAGGTTATTGGCATCAACACCTTGGTGCGCTCCGGCCCTGGGGCGGGTCTTGGCTTCGCCATCCCTGTGAATCAGGCCCGATCGGTGGCCCAGCAGTTGGTGACCAGCGGCAAGGTCAGCCACGCGATGGTGGGCGTTGCCCTAGAGCCCGTGCAGGGCAGCGCTGGTGCAAGGGTCCGCAGCGTGATGCCCGGCGGGCCAGCGGCTCGCGCTGGGGTCCGCGCTGGTGATGTGGTGGTGGCCGCGGCGGGGCAACCCGTGGCTGATCCGGCGGCCCTGATCCAGGTGGTCAGTCGCCATGGCGTGGGCCGGCCGCTGCTGCTGGAGTTAGAGCGGGATGGCCAGGGTCTGGAGGTCCGAGTGACCCCCGTCGAGCTCTCGACCTTGATGCAGCGCTAGGGCGTCATTGCTGCTCGCGCAGCACCTCAACGCATTGGGTCACGCATTCGCCGTCATCCACGGAGCAGGCCGTGATGCATTCGAAGTAGCTGCTCACCGGATCCCCCTCGCTTCGGGCGGGGATGCCGGGGGTGGCGTGGGCCCGGGGGAAAGCCGATGGAGTTGCGTTGAACAGGGGATCCATGGCCGGCTCTCGATGGGCCTTAACAGCCTATGCACAAGTGTTCAATAACCCCTAGAAAAATGAGTCTTCTTGCCTAGTGCCTTGTGAAGTTTTTGCGTTAGGTATTTCTTCGCTCTGTCCTGTGAACTTGAGGCGATTGTCCTGTCAGGCAGCGGATTTGCGGGCGGCTTCCTTCGCTTTTTGCTTATCGCGTTTGGCCTTGCGCTTGGCCTCCTGTTCGGCGGCCTCGAGGGCGGCCTGGGTGGCTGCAGATTCCTCGGCTTTCTTCTCGCGGTAGTAGGCATAATCACCGCGGTAGACCACTAATTCGCCGTCGCGGATCTCGACAATCTTGTTGGCCACGCGGGAGATGAAATAGCGGTCGTGGCTGACCACCAGAGCGGCCCCTTCGTAGTCACGAAGAGCGCCCTCCAGCATCTCCTTGGCTGGGATGTCCAGGTGGTTCGTCGGCTCATCCAGCACCAGCAGATTGCAGGGGCTCAGCAACATCAACGCCAGAGCCAGCCGGGCCTTCTCGCCTCCGCTGAGCTTGCCCACCTCCTTGAAGACCGCGTCATTGCTGAAGCAGAAGCTGCCCAACAGTGAGCGCACCTGGGTTTGGGTCCAGTCCGGAACGGCTTCGAAGATCGTGTCGATCACCGTTTTGCTGAGGTCGAGCGCCTCGGCTTGGTTCTGCTCGAAGTAGCTGGCGATCACGTTGTGCTCGCCAAGCCCGGCTGAGCCCTCGTCGGGGGTCTCGATGCCCATCACCAGCCGCAGCAGCGTCGACTTGCCGGCCCCATTGGGTCCGACAAAGGCGATCCGGTCCCCCCGTTCAATCTCGAGATTGGCCCCTAAGAAAAGAATCTGCTCGCCATAGCTGTGGCTTAGGTCCTTGATCTCGGCGATCAGACGACCGCTGCGCGGAGCGGGCGGGAACTGGAAACGAGGACCGCTGACGCTCTCAGTCGGTGCCTCAATTCGCTCCACCTTGTCCAGCAACTTTTCGCGGCTCTTGGCCTGGGTGGATCGCGTGGCGCTGGCGCGGAATCGATCGATGTAGGCCTGCTGGGTGGCGAGTTCCTTCTGTTGCCGCTCAAAGGCGGCTTGCCCGGCTTCGCGCTCGAGGGCTTTTTGCTCGAGGTGGTTGCTGTAGTTCCCCAGGTAGCTGCGGGAGACGCCGCGTTCGGTCTCGACGATTTGGTTGCAGACCCGATCGAGGAAGGCTCGGTCGTGGCTGATCACCACCAGCGGGCAGGCTTGGCCGATCAGATAGTCCTCAAGCCACTGGATGGTCTCGACATCCAGGTGGTTGGTTGGTTCGTCCAGCAGCAGCAGATCGGGCTCCTGGAGCAGCACCTTGCCCAGGGCGATGCGCATCTGCCAGCCCCCGGAGTAATCCCCCACGAGCTGCTCGGCCCCCTCGGGGCTGAAACCGATGGTCGGCAGCAGCTTGTCGATGCGGGCGTCGAGCTCGTAGCCGTGCAGCCCCTCAAAGCGGCTTTGCAGCCGGCCCAGTTCATGGATCAGGGCGTCGAGGTGGTCGGGATCGTTGGCGGCCTGCTCAGAGCCCATCTCCTCTTCCACCTGACGCTGGCGGTTGAGCACCTGGGCGGCTTCGCCGAAGGCCTGGAACAACTCCTGCCGAACCGTGCGCGACGGGTCAACGTCGAATTCCTGTTGGAGGTAGACGATGCGGGGTTCCCCCTGCTTCACCACCTGCCCGCTACTGGGCTCCTCCAGCCCAGAGATGATCCGCATCTGGGTGGATTTGCCGGCGCCATTCACGCCGACCAGGCCAATGCGGTCCCCGGTTTTCACCTCCCAGGTGACATCCCGGAGCACCTCGCCCGTGGGATAGATCTTGGAGACGCGTTCGAGGCGAAGCAAGGCGGTATTGGTAGAGGGCGCCGGTTCGGGCTCACGCCCTGGGTCGTACCGACATCATCTCCCTCCGGCTGATTGCAGGCCGATCAGCCCTGCAGACTGGAGGTTCCTGACTGCATCGACCGCCATGGTGAAGCGACTCGAGCAGGTGGCGGCCCTGGTGGTGGCCGCCGGCCTCGCGATCGTGAGCTACTGGCTGTTCTTCAGTTGGATGGGGGAAGACCGCCGGCCCCAGCGCAACCGTTCAGAGTCCGCCGCGGGCCTTGAGAAGCCATTGCTTGGTGTCGGGGTCTTCGACGCTGGCCAAGTGGGCTTTGACGTCGTCGCGGCTCACCGGGAGTCCCCAGCTCTGCCCCAGTTCACAGATGCGGCTGAGGGTGCCTGAGGGATCCTGCAGGGCCTGCCGGAAGAGCTCCTGGGTGAGGTCTTGATCGCTGCGGATGCGCTCATAGAGCGCGGGGGCATTGCCGGAACTCATGGATTCTGCGGCCGGACCCTCTCACCCTATAAATCGCATCGGCTCTTGCCGATCCTTCGCGACGGAAGTTGATCTCAGGGGTGGTGCCTGAGCCCCGGTGGCTCGGCGCAGAGCCCGAGAACGGAGGGCTGCGAGGCCCCGGTCACCGACGTCAGCGAGCCGCTGGCGCCCAGTCCGTGCCACCAGGCCAGCAGGGCAAAGGCCAGGGCCTCCCGGTCGCTGTCGGCAATGCCCAGCTCAGCGAGGGACCGCAGGCAAAGGCCGCGGCAGCGGCGGCGCAGTTCCCGCATCAAGGTGGCGTTGCGTGCCCCGCCCCCCGCCACCAGCAGCTCCAGGGCCGGAGGGGCCTGCCGCAAGTCCTGCGCGACCACCGCCGCCGTGAAGGCCGTCAAGGTGGCCAGGGCATCAGCGGGCTGGAGCGGATTGAGCTGCTCCAGTCGCCGCTGGAGGTCGGCTGCACCAAAGAGCTCGCGGCCCGTTGATTTGGGCGGTTGGCTTTGGAAATAAGGTTCCTGCAGCCAACGGGTGATGAGGGCTTCATCGGCCTGGCCTTCCGCCGCCCAGGCACCGCCGGCATCAAAGCTCCGCTCGCCCTGGCTGAAGTGTTGAACCGCCAGGTCCAAGAGGCTGTTGGCGGGGCCGCAGTCCCAACCCAGCACCGCTGCTTGGCGGTCGGGGCCGGAGCGGGGCGGCAGCAGGGTCAGGTTGGCGATGCCCCCGAGGTTCAGCAGGGCACGCCAGCCGCCGATCGGGGGAAGCAA
>NZ_ADXM01000010.1:0-5718 GCF_000179255.1 Synechococcus sp. CB0205 | reverse complement strand
TTCAACGGGGCTGAGAGAGTCGCTGGTGTGCGCGCTTTGCGCAGGCCTATTGTTGATGCAAGCCAGATGAATCCCTAGGTGTTGGTGCGTTCGCGTCGATGGCGCGCGATTGTGAAGCCGTTCTGGAAGGCCTATCGCCTCTGGGATCGAGAAGATTGTGTGGATCTCAGTGCGGCCTTTGCTTATCACAGCCTTCAGTCCTTTTTCCCCATCCTCCTGATTGCGCTGGGGGTCGCTGGCCTGGTTCTGGGGCGCATGGATGGACTGGCCGATCAGGTCATCGCTGTTGCGGATCAGTTTTTGCCCCCTTCGGCCTTGCCCCTGGTGAGTACAACGCTGCTGCGCCTGTATAAGCAGGGCACGGGTGCGGGCTTGATTGGTGTCATTTTTCTGGTGATCTCTTCCACCAATGCCTATCTCAGTCTTCAACGCGGAGCAGATCGGCTTTGGGGTTTTCGTCCGATTCTGACTCCACCGGAGAACTGGAAAAAGCCGGTTTGGAAGTTCATTCGTAACCGGATTGAGTCACTGGTTGTTGTCGTTCTGATCGGCTTTTTTGTGGTTCTCGATCAGATCACGACCAACCTGCGTCTGCTGAAGCCCGGCAGCTGGAGACTGTTGCTGGAGAGCTGGCTTCCCGCCAAGCTGCACCTCTGGGCACCGGTTCCTCTGCTGGTGGACTTGGGCATCAGCGTCATCATTAGCTGCTCGCTGGCGTTTGTCCTGCTGGCCTTCATGCCGACCCGCAGGGTCCCCTTGAGGCCTCTCATCCCGGGATCGCTGCTGATTGGCTCAGCCCTGACGGCCCTGAACCTGGCCCTGGGCCGAAGCTTGATCTCCCTGGGGGCGCGCTTTCAGGCCTATGGCGTCATTGGTGGTGTGTTGGTCCTCAGCCTCTGGGTTTGGCTGGTGGCGCTGGTCGTCTATTACGGCATGGCCCTCAGCGTGGTCTGCAGCAAACGGCGCGAGCTTTCGGCAGGATGATGGTCCTGCGGCTGCTCCGTTTGCGCTAGGCGATGCAACGTCCGATTCCTTGGCTTTGGATCACGCTGATCGGCGTCCTGCTGATCGCTCCGGGGCTGGCTGGGCGTCTGTTCGTTGATGTCCTCGAGGGCATCACCTTGCTGTTGGTCTTGGGGCCCCTGGTCCTCGGTGGAGCGGGCTTTCTGGCCTGGCAGTGGTTCAAGCGCCGCATCGTGACCTGTCCGGCCTGCGGGACCCCCAGCGTTGGAGCGCCCGCTTGCCCGGCCTGTGGGGCTGACCTCAGCCAGGTGCGTCCAGCCGCCTCCGCGGCCAAGCCCGTCGATGCCCCCGCTAGCGATGCGGTGGTCGACGTTCAGGTGCAGGACGTCACGGATCGCTAGGGCTTCCCTCAGCCTTCGCCGGTTCGCGCCATCTCAGCAAGACGACGTTCCCGCAGGAATAAAAAGAAGGGTGCGGCGAAGGCAAAGGCAATTGTTCCTGCGCTCAGCAGAACAATCCAGAGGTGACGCATCTGCAGGCGCCGGCTCTCTACGACGATCCAGATCGTGATCGCTGAAGCCCCCACCAGCAGATCCCGCGACAGCGATTCAGCGGCCGGATTGGCATTGGCCAGGGCGATGAACTGGGCCAGGTCAAAACTGGCGCCGTACTCGCGCATGAACTCCAGGTTGGAGAGCCAGGGCAGCACTCCGCCCGCCACCGCCAGGGCGAGATAGAGCCAGGCCAGCCAGGGTTGCTGAGCGGGGTTGGAGGCCATCGCGGTCCCTAGGTACTGAGTGCCTCCCATTCGACCACTTCCTGGGCCACCTGCTCGAGCACCACCTGGCAGCGGGCGGCATAGGCCTCAGCGCGGCGATAGAGGCCTGCCATCTCCTCGACCTCCAGCTCTGCGGACTGAAGCTTTGCCAGGGTGAGCTCCAGGGCCGTGTTGGCCTCTTGGTAGCTCAGGCCTTCGATCTCCTTCTGCCACTGCTCGGTTTCAGCCGAAGCAGCGGCCTTGGCCTTGCTCGCGGGCTTCTTGCGTTTGGTTTGGGGTTTGGCTTCCGTCATGGCATCAGAGGTGAGGGCTGACCTGCTCCACCACGGCCTCGATCTTGCCGTCGACCAGCTCCAGCCTGAGGGCATCGCCCGCCTGGCTCTGGCTGACGGAGCGCAGCAGGGAGCCATCGGCCCTGCGCACCAAGGAGAAGCCGCGTCTGAGCAGCCGTTGCGGTGACAGGGCTTCCAGCAGTTGCAGCCGTTGCTGCAGTCGCAGGCGCTCCCGCTCGATGATCAGGCTGGGGTGGCATTGCTCCAGCCGCTGACGCTGCAGCGCGAGTCGCTGCTGTCCCTGCTGGAGGCGATGCAGCATCAGTTGACGCACGATGGCCAGACGGTGCTGGAGGCCCTGAGACAGGGCCTCACGATCCGGCAACAGCGCAACAACGGCCGCCGTCGGCGTCGCTGCCCGGTAGTCCGCCACAAGGTCGGCCACGGTCGTGTCGTCCTCATGGCCCAAGCCAGTGACCACCGGGATCGGGCTCGCCGCCAGGTCGCGGGCTAGTTCTTCGTCATCGAAGACGGCCAGGTCCTCTCGGGCGCCGCCCCCGCGGGCCAGAACGATGGCCTCGATCTGCAGTTCGTCGCTGCGCTCGAGCACCTCGGCCAGGCGCTTGCGGATGGTTGCGGCCACCATCCCCTGCACGGGAATCGGCACCACGTGAACCGTGGTCGCCGGCCAGCGCTCCTGGGCTGTGCGCAGCATGTCCGCCAGGGCCGAACTGGGCACGCTGGTTAAGAGGGCAATCGCTGCGGGCATCTCCGGCAGGGGGCGTTTGCGCTCCGCGGACAACAGGCCCTCGGGTTCCAGGAGCGCGCAGACCCGCTCGAACTGCCGTAGAACCGCGCTGAGGGCCGGACGGATGTCGAGGATCTGAACACAGAGGTTGGCGCGGCTGGCCCAGAAGTTCAGTTTCCCCACCACCAGAACCCCATCCCCTTCACTGGGCTGGTAGCTCAGGCGCTCCCGCTGGGAGGACCAGACCACGCCGGAGATGGAGGCCGACTCATCCACCAGGGTCAGCCACAGATGCCCTTTTTTCAGTTGGGGCCGCGAAACGGTGGCCTCCAGTAGAAACCGGGGGGCAAAGCCCCGCTCCAGCAGCGAGCCAATCGCTTGATTGAGTTCCGCGACGCTGTAACGCGGGATGCCGGAGTCGCTCTTCATCACCGGCTCAGGCGCGCAGGAGCATCAGCGCTCGAGTTGGCGGTAGCAGCTCCACCAGTAGAGACAAACCACCGCACCGATGACGCTCAAAGCGAGCCCGACGGCGTTCTGGACGTTGAACAGGGCAATGGTGGTCAGCACCAGGGCTGAACTGAGCAGTCGGGCACCGTCGCGGCGATTTTTGGCGTAGAAGCGGGCCAGGACTCTTCAGGACGCACAACCGCAGCCAGTTTGGCCCACCGATAGCGTTGGCGCGCCTTTGCCCGGGTGCCTGTGACGTCCCCTCGAGCGCGCCTGCAGAGTCAGCTCGCAGCCCCCTTGCCGGAGCACCCGGAGCTGGTGCTGGTCACCGATCTCGACGGCACCCTGCTGGGGGGACCAAGCGACGAGCGTCGCGGCTTCTATCGCTGGCTGGCCGAGCAGCGCGAGCGGGTGCTCCATGTCTTCTGTACCGGCAGGGACCTGGGTGCCATCGCTCGGGTGCTGGGGGAAGACGAACCGTTGGGGCTGGCGGCCCCCCACCTGGTCATCGGTGATGTGGGTTGCACGGTGGCCTGCGGTTCCTCCCTGTTGCCGATCCCACTGGCGGTGGACCCCATTGAGCAGCGCTGGCAGGCCCTGGAACCGCGGTTGCGCACGCTGCTGGAGGGGCAGCCTGGACTGGAACTGCAGCCCATGAGCTCCAACCGACGTCTGGCCTTCTATGTCGACCTCGATCAGTTCGACCTGGGCCTCATCCCTGTGCTCGAGGCGGAGGGGGCGACGGTGGTGATGTCCGACAACCGCTATTTCGATGTCCTCCCGGGCGGGGTCGACAAGGGCTCAACCCTGCTGTCGCTGCTTGGGTGGTTGGAGGCGGATCACACCACGGTGGTCACCGCTGGGGACACCCTCAACGATCTGGCGATGTTTGAAACCGGCCTCAAGGGGGTCATGGTCGGCAATGCCGAGCCGGCCCTGGTGGAGCAGTTGCCCCGTCTCTCGGGGGTCTATCACGCCCAGGGCCATGGTTGTCAGGGCATCGCCGAGGGGCTGCGCCACTTTGGTTTTGGCCACCTGATGGCCTAGCGCTGCTGTTGCTCCAGCCGCTTTTTGGTGAGGGCCGTGGGCGTGGCGTTGGCTGGATCCTCGGGCCAGGGATGGCGGGGATAGCGGCCCCGTAGGTCCCGGCGCACGTCCTGATAGGCCCCAGTCCAGAAGCCCGCGAGGTCTTGGGTGATCGCCGCGGGGCGCCCCGCCGGCGAGAGCAGTTGCACCGTCACCGGCAGCCGTCCGCCCAGGACCGTCGGGGTGGTGGCGGCCCCGAAGAGCTCCTGCAATTTCACGGCCAGCACCGGTGTGCCGCTGCCGTAGTCGAGGCTGGCCTGACGGCCGGAGGGAATCGCCAGGCTGGTGGGCAGCAGCGTCTCGAGCTCCTGGCGCAAGGACCAGTCCAGACCGCTCCAGAGGGCCTCGCAGAGATTGAGTTGTTGCAAGTCCTGGCGCGAGCGCAGGCCCTCCAGTTGATCCCCGAGCCAGCCCAGTGGGTCGGCTTCCAGGACGGCATCGCTGCGGTCCAGCCAGGGGGCGCCCAGTTCCTGGTGGGCCAGGCAGAGACGCTGTTGCAACTGCCTTGAGCCTTTGCCCCAGGGCAGGGCCTCGAGCCCCAGATCGGCCAAGCCCTCGAGCAGCGCGGCGCGCAGGAGCTCTGCTGGGGGATCGCGCAGGGGCCGGCGCTCCAGCGTCAGCGCACCCAATTGGAGGCTCTCCTCGGCCTTGACCCGCTCTTGGCTGGGATCCCAGCTCACCAGTTGCAGGCGTTCGCCCTGCGTTTGGGCCAGGCTCTCGACGCTGCTCTGCGGCAGGGCCAAGGCCAGCTGGATGCGGCAGTCACTGCCTCCCCCATCGGCATGGGCAATGGCCAGGGCCTCGCTGCCCCAGAGGGGGTCGCCGGGATGCAGTTCGGCGCCACGGCCGGAGCGCAGCTGGTAGCGACCGGGGGCGCCTGGGCGCTGCAGGCTGACCCGCTCGGGGTAGGCCTGGGCAATCAGCTCGGCGCAGAGCAATGCCTCCTCGCCACTGTTCAGGGTTGGTTGGGGGCGACGGCGTTCTTGACCGGCGATGCCCTGGAGCTGGCGCTCCAGCTGCGCCTGCAGCTGCTGAATCGAGCGCCGGCGATGGTCTCGCCCGTCCTGCCGCAGCCAATCCAGCCGGCGCAGCAGATCACAGCCGGCCTCATCCAGCCGCAGGGGGTCCCGCTCGCTCAGCAGAGCGGCCAGGGCACAGCCCAGGCTTGGTACGCCGAGCGCCTGGGCCTGCAGCAGCACCTGGCCCAGGCGGGGATGCACCCCCAGCTGGCTGAGTTGGCGCCCATGGCTGTTGAGTTGCCCGGCGTCATTGAGGGCGCCCAGTTGTTGGAGTAGCTCCTGCCCCTCCAGCAGATGGGGCCGTGGCGGTGGCTCCAGCCAGGGCAACTCCTCCCCCAGACCCGCGCCCCACTGGGCCAGTTGCAGCACCAGGGGGGCGGGGTCGGCCTCCAGCAGGGCCGG
>NZ_ADXM01000011.1:0-20461 GCF_000179255.1 Synechococcus sp. CB0205 | reverse complement strand
CCCTGGTGCAGGCCGCCGCGAGCGATCCGGTGCTTCGCGATGGCCTGCTGCCGGAGGCCACCCCGTCGCCCTTGCGTTCCTTGGTGGGTGCCCTGCCGGGCGGGGTGCTGAGCGGTGTGGGTCAGGTGCTCGATCAGCAGGTGCTGCAGCAACTGCGCAGCAGCCTTGAGCAGCTCACGGCCCTGGTGCAGGCCCAGCCCTACTTGCTGGGTGATCAACTGAGCCTGGCGGATCTGGCCGTGATGGCCCAGCTGTCCTTGATCAAGTTCCCCAGCTCCGCCGGGAGCCCCCTGGCGGGACGCGGGGTGGCGGGGCTGGCCGACGATCCCCGTCTGGAATCCCTCTGGCTCTGGCGCGATCGCCTTGGCCTGCAGCTGGGACGTCCCTAGGGCTGCCGCTCGAGCAGCAGCGTTCCACTCCAGCTGCGCTGGGCCTCGGCCCGGAGTCCATCAGCGGGGGAGCCGTAGCTGACCTGCCATTGGCTGGCTTCGATGCGATCGGCATCGATCCGGGCGTAGCGGCTGAGGGTCTCCACTTGGCTGACCCGCGGGTCCCCGGGGCCATGCAGCACCTGCAGGCTGAGTTCATCCGCCAGAAATTGCTCCTGGGGTTGCTGCTCGCTGCGGCGGCCGATGACGGTGGACTCCAGCGACTGATCCCCGCTCAAATCCGCCAATTGACGGTTGGGGTTCTGCGGATCGTTGCGAACCCGCTGCAGCTGATCGCCCAGCAGGGCGCGACCGACGGACCCGGCATTGAAGGCGCGATCGCCAACGATCCGCCCGGCGTCATCTTTGACGAAGCGCACGGCGTACTGAATCTCAGGCTCCGCGCCGCTGAAATCGCGGCTGGTGGCGCTCCAGTCCCCTTCAAACCAGGCGGGATAGATCAGATCGCGTCGCCCAGGCCGCGGCAGCGGCGCTGGCAGGCTCCACTGCGGCCAGTTCTCCAGGCGTTGTTCCAGGGTTGAGGCCGCCACAGCGGGGAGGCTTCCGCTCAGCAGCACCAGCAGGATCAGGGCGAGCGGCATCGCTGGGCACGTGGCAGGCTGCCTGTGATCCTGCCGCCTGGACGGCCCGATGTCCGATCCCCTGATCCGCGAGCTGGACCACTACGTGGTGCTGGAGCCAGGGGCCCCCCAGCAACTGCTCACAGCCGAGGAGACCTTGGCTTGGTTGGAGCGTCAACTGCACTCCCTCGAGGCCATTCCCGAGGACCTCTCAGGCCTGAGCTCGACGACGGATCAGGCCCAGCGGCTCCTGGAGACGGCCTGTGAGTTGGAGCTCCAGCCGGGGATCACGGTGCAGTGGTTTGCGATCCGCCTGGAGCCACCCGGGGCATCCAGTTAGTTGATCGAGGTTCCCACCTCGCCGGCGTCACTGGTGACCTGCAGTTGCCCCAGGGGCGGTGCCTTGCGCTCCTTGATGATCGAGGGCAGCGCCTCAAGGATTTGCTGGACCACCTGTTCGGCCGGACGTCCGTCCTGAAGGATCTGTAGATCGGCCTGGGCGTAGAGCGGGCGGCGCTCGGCCATCAAGCTGGCGAGGCGTTCGGCGCGGTCCTCCGCTTCCATCAGGGGCCGGGGAGTTGGGTCGGCCTCGAGGCGCGCCAGCAGGATCGCGTCGGGGGCATCCAGCCAGATCACGACCCCTTGGTGCAGCTCGCCCCAGTTGGCCGGTTGGGTCACGACACCGCCGCCGGTTGCCACCACGAGGGAATGCCAGGAGGCGATTTGGTTGAGCACCGCCGACTCCAGGGCACGAAAGCCGGTCTCGCCCTCGCTGGCGAAAATCTCGGGAATCGAGCGCCCCGCCACCTGTTCCAGGCTGGTGTCGGCGTCCAGGAAGCGGTAGTCCAGGGCCTCGGCGAGGTGCCGGCCCACGCTGCTTTTGCCGCTGCCCATCATCCCCACCAGATAGAGGTTCAGGCCCTCCAGTCGCTGCCGCAGCTGGACTCGGGTGTCCTCCATCGGTTCGCCATCGCAAGCACCAACATTCTTAAGATGCGACCAACCGTTACTCGCTGTCATGACTCCGCCAGTGATGGCGGCGCCTCCGGCGAGCCCGGTGTCCGTCGTCTCCTCTGCCCCCCACGGTCAGGGCCGGCCCTGCGTGATCACGCGCCGGGCCACCTTCAGCTCCAGTCATCGCTATTGGCTGCCTGAGCTCAGCCCGGAGCAGAACGCCGCCCAGTTCGGGCCCTGCAGCCTGGCCCCGGGCCACGGCCACAACTATGAGTTGATCGTCGCCATGGGTGGCGGGCTCGATGCCAACGGCATGGTGCTCAACCTCTCGGACGTGAAGCACGCCATCCGCGAGCAGGTCACCGCCCAGCTCGACTTCCGCAGCCTGAACGAGGCCTGGCCGGAATTCGATCTGAGCCGTCCCGAGGGGATCCTGCCCACCACCGAGGCCCTGGTTCTGGCCATCTGGAAGCGCCTGGCGCCCCACCTGCCCCTGATGGGGCTCCGTCTTTACGAAACCGACAAGCTCTGGGCCGATGTGCTCGGCGATTCCATGGAAGCCTTCCTGACGATCCGCACCCACTTCGCGGCGGCCCACCGCCTGGCCCGACCGGAGCTGAACTTCGAGGAGAACACCGCGATCTACGGCAAGTGCGCCCGGCCCCATGGCCACGGCCACAACTACCTGCTGGACATCACCGTTCGGGGTGCCATTGACCCCCGCACCGGCATGGTCTGCGACCTCTCGGCCCTGCAGTCAGCGGTGGATGAGCTGGTGGTGGAGCCCTTTGACCACACCTTCTTGAACAAGGACGTCGAGCACTTCTCCAGCACGGTTCCCACGGCGGAGAACATCGCGCTCCATATCGCCGATCTGCTTCAGGCCCCCGTGGCGGCCCTGGGGGCTTCGCTCCACAAGATCCGTCTTCAGGAGAGCCCGAACAACGCCGCTGAGGTGTTCGCAGAGGTTCCCCAGTTGGGCATGAACCCCCAGGCCCTCGAAGCCCTTGCCGGCGCCTGAGCTTCGGCTGGTTCTGGCGATCAGCCTGGACGGCCGGCTCGCCCCCGCCGCTGGTGGTGCGGCCCAACTCGGAGGAGCGGGAGACCGCCGCGTCCTGGAGGAGGCCCTGGCTTGGGCGGACGCTGCCCTGGTCGGCGGCAGGACCATCCGCCAACACGGCTGCACCTGCCTGATCCGCGATGCCGACCTGCTGGAGCAGCGTCAGCAGCAGGGGCGGCCGCCCCAACCCGCCGTCCTGGTGGTGAGTCGCCAGCTCAGCTGGGATCCAGACCTGCGCCTGTTCCAGCAGCCCCTGCAGCGCTGGCTTCTGGGCCCAGGGGAGGCGGCCCCCTCAGGTTTTGACAGGTCCTTGCCGCTGCAGAACTGGCCGGCAACCTTGGCGGCCTTGGCCGCCGTTGGTTTGGAGCGCCTGCTTGTCTTGGGGGGCGCTGAGTTGGCCACGCAGCTGCTGGCCGAGGGACTCGTGGATGAGTTGCAGCTGACCCTGGTGCCTCAACTGCTGGGAGGACCCCATGGCTGGGTTCAGTCCGATGGGGCCCTGGAGGCCAGTGCCTGGACGCTCTTGGAGCAGCGCTGCTTGGGCGGCGACGAGCTGCTTGTGCGCTACCGGCGCGCCTGAGCCTTGAGGCTGTTGAAGCGCTCGGCTAGGTCCCGCAGCGGCAACTTGCCAAAGGTCTCTGGCGAGAGCCCCAGCATCCGTCCCGCGCAGCGCTTGACCACCACCTCGAGGTCATCCCCAAAGCGTCCGGCGAGCAACTCGCTGATCACCCCCAGGCTGCGGCCGCTGGATTGGGTCTCAGCCACGAGGCAGCGGCTGGTGGGGGCGGCCAGGGCCTGGCAGGCGGGGGTGAGCCGCTCGATCAGGCTTCTGTTGCCCATGGCGCTCCAGCGCAGGCAGGCCTCGCTGATCTTGGCTTCGACCTGCGGGCGCATCAGGTTGAGCACGGGGCTGAGCAATCCGGCATGGCTGGGTGCGCTTAGGGCGCCGATGGTCAGGGCCGTAGCCGTTAGCGTTCTGCCCGCTGCCCGCCCCCTGGTTCTGAGCTGATGGCCGAGCTCACTGTTCGCTGGCACCGTTCGATTGAAGAGATCCCCGAGGCGCATTGGCAGGCCCTCACGGAGGCGGCTGGGCTCCCCTTCTACTCCTGGCGCTGGCTGGCTGGCCTGGAGCGCTCCGGAAGTGTCGCGCCTCGCCAGGGTTGGCAGCCCTGTCACCTGAGCCTCTGGCGCGGGGAGCAGCTGATCGCCGTCGCTCCGCTGTACCTCAAGGGCCACAGCTACGGCGAGTTCGTCTTTGATCAGTCCTTTGCGGAATTGGCCGCCCAGCTGGGCCAGCGCTACTACCCGAAGTTGCTGGGCATGAGCCCCTTAAGCCCCGTGGTGGGCTATCGCTTTTTCACCGCGGCCGGCGAGGACGCTCAGCAGGTCACCGCGCTGTTGATGCAGTGCATTGATCGTTTCTGCGCTGAGAACCAGATCTTCAGCTGCAACTTCCTCTATGCCGATCCCCAGTGGCAGGCCCTGGCGGAGTCGGCGGGCTGCGCCATTTGGTTGAACCAGCAGAGCCTCTGGACCAACCAGAGCTATGGCTGCTTCGACGACTACCTCGCGAGCTTCAACGCCAACCAACGGCGCAACATCAAGCGCGAGCGCAAGGCCGTGGAGCGCGCCGGGATCACGGTGACGGCCTTAGCGGGGGAGGAGCTGCCGGCCGCGATGCTCGAGCGGATGCACCACTTCTATGCCCAGCACTGCGCCCGTTGGGGGCCTTGGGGGAGCAAATACCTCACAGAAGCCTTCTTCGATGAGGCGGCGGCGGAGCTGCGGGAACACCTGGTGCTGTTCAGCGCCCATCGGGGCGATCCCCACGATCCGGTGGCGATGTCCCTTTGCGTGCACTCCGGCCAGCACCTATGGGGCCGCTACTGGGGCAGTGACGAGGAGATCGACAACCTCCATTTCGAGGTCTGTTACTACGCCCCGATCCAGTGGGCCATTGAGCGCGGCATTCAGCGTTTTGACCCTGGCGCCGGCGGCAGTCACAAGCGCCGCCGCGGCTTTGTTGCCCGCTCCCATGCCTCCCTGCACCGCTGGTACCACGAACCCTTTGATGCCATCGCCCGGCGCTGGTTGCCGGAGGCCAATCGCGAGCAGCTCAGTCAGATTGAGGCTGTGAATGCCGAGCTCCCCTTCACGGGGGCGACGCGATCCCTGACGGATTCCGCTGCGTAGCATCCGCCCATGAGCCCGTTTTCGCTAGAGCAGCGCCGCAGCCTCGACGAGGGGCTCTCCCAGCGCTTCATCGCCCTGGATCCCGCCGGTTATTTCCTGATCAAGATCGACCGCGAGGCGGGCGAGTTGATCGCGGAGCACTACAGCAATGCGATTGACGAGCGCGGGCTAGCCACCGATCCCGACACCGGCGAGGTGATCAGCTGCAAAGGCGCGGGTCCCCGCGCTGCCGTGGCGGTCTATCGCGGCCGCAGCGCCAAGGAGTTGGGCATGGCGCTGACGGAAGGGGAGGGTCCCCATCCCTTGAGTTGCCTGGATCACGCCCTTTATCTGGGCCGTGAATTGCAGAAGGCGGAGCAGGCTCTCGAGAGCGGCGACACCTACATCCAGGACTAGGCCGGCTGCAGTTCTCGCGTTGGTGTCGAAGGGCTGTTAGGGGGCTCTGGCGGCAGGGCGGCCAACTGCTCTTGGATCTCCTGGGTGACCACGGCGCGGTACTCCATGAAGTGTTCGTTGTGGGCGAGCACCACCAGGAACTGCTCGAGCACCGCAGGGTTCTTCTGGGCGACCTCCAGCAGGGACCGCCAGAAGCGCAGGCGAGTGTTGCGCTTCACGCCCTGACGCCAGAGCACGATCAACAGGGCGCGCACATCGGTCCAGGCGGGCAGTGTGGCTTTGCCAAAGGTGGCGGGCACGAATTCCTGCCAGCGCGGCTTGCCCATCTTCAGGTAGTAGTGCTTAACCCGGTCGATGTAGGCGTGGGGCTCGTACAGGCGACAGAAGGCGTCGACGTACTCGTTGGCGATGTCGCGAATCGGCCGGGTTGGCACGAAGTTCAGCAGGTTGGTCTGGTTGACCCCCTTGGCGTCGGCCTTTTCTTGGATCAGCCGGCCTTCCTTCTCCAGCCGGTGCCAGAGTCCCGTGTTGGGTAGGGCCTGGAGCATCCCCATCATTGCGGCGGGGATGCCGGTGCGGGTGACGAACTCGACGATCCGATCGCCGGCTCCGGTCTTCTCGCCGTCGAAACCGATGATGAATCCGGCCATGACCCGCAGGCCGTAGGAGTTGATCCGGTCCACGGCTTCCTCGAGGGAGCTGCGGGTGTTTTGGTGTTTGCCGGCCACCGAGAGGCTGGCCTCATCGGGGGTCTCAATGCCAAGAAAGACCGAGTCGAAGCGGCACTCGGCCATCATCTGCATCAGCTCTTCATCCGCCGCCAGGTCAACGGAGGCTTCGGTGGCAAAGCTGAAGGGGTAGCCCCGCTCGATCTGCCATTGCTTCAGGGCCGGCAGCAGCAACTTGGCGTTGCGCTTGTTGCCGATGAAGTTGTCATCCACCAGGAAGATCGAGCGCCGCCAGCCCAGGTCGTAGAGGGACTGGAGTTCGGCGATCAACTGCTCAGGGGTCTTGGTCCTGGGCTTACGGCCATAGAGAACGATGATGTCGCAGAACTCGCACTGGAACGGGCAGCCCCTGGAGAACTGCACGCTCATCGAGTCGTAGGCGTCGAGCTTGAGTAGGTCAAAGCGCGGCACCGGTGTGCTCGTGACGTCCGGCTTTTCGCCGTTGGCACTGAAGCGTCCGCCGGCTTCACCCTTCTCGATCGCCTCGATGAACATCGGCAGGGTGATTTCACCCTCATCGAGCACTTTGAAATCCGCCAGGCCCAGTTCCGGCGCGTCAGGGGTGGAGCTGGCGAAGGGGCCGCCGACGGCGACAGGCAGACCCCGCTCTTTGGCCTTGGCGATTTGAGCGGCCATGTCGGCCTTCTGCACGATCATCCCGGAGATGACCACGAGCTCAGCCCACTCCCAGTCGGCCTCGCTGACTTCTTCAACGTTGCGGTCCACCAGCTTCATGGGCCAGTGCTGGGGCAGCAGCGCCGCCACCGTCACCATCCCCAGGGGTGGCAGCAGAACCTTGCGGTTCACGAGCTCGAGAATTTTCTCGTAGCTCCAAAAGGTCTTGGGAAACTCGGGGTAGATGAACAGAGTGTTCATGCCGTTCGGTGGTCTCCAGTGAGATGCGTGGAACGGCTGCCCCCTAGGGGACATCCGATGAGTTGGCGACCAGCCTAGGCCGAGTGACCAGGGGGCGGGCTGGTTTCTGCTCTAATAGCGCTCAGTTGAACGCACCGAACCATGGGCCCCGTGATCTATCTCGCACTGGTCGGCGGCGGTTTGGTGGCGGCTGCAGCCATCTCCTTCGTGCTGCGCGGCATCAAGCTGGTCTGAGCCGCATCCTGCGGTTCCGCAGGAGCTCCCAGACCCCAAGGGCAGCCCCAAGGCTGCCAAGCACGGCGAGGCAGCTCCAGAGGCCTCCAGGCAGCGTTTCTGTGAGGAACGCTGCCGCCAGTCCACTGAGTCCTCCACCCCCCAAAAAGGCAATCTGACCAAGGCCTGCCATTCGTCCCCGGAGCACCTGGGGAGCATGCACTTGGATGATCAGATTGGTCCCCGCCAAGAGGCTGGCGGTGCCGGCTCCGATCAGGAAGGCCATGGCCAAGCCCCAGGCGAGTGCTCCTTGCTGGGCTAACCCGATTTGGGCCAGTGCCGTCAGCAGGGTGGTGCTGCCCAGAAGCCAACCCGGGCGCGCGCTGATTGCAGCGGCGTTGCGCTGGAGCAGGACCCCGCCGCAGATGCTGCCGCAGGCCAGAACGCTGGTGAACAGACCCAGGGCCATTGGGCTTGGTCCCAGGAGCTCAAGGGCCATCAGTGGCGCCAGCCCAGGGTGGAAGAAGCCCACTAGGCAGGCCGCGGCGGTGAAGCTAAGGACGTGGCGCAGGCTGGCACCGCACTCGCGCCAGGCCGTGAGCAGGTTGGCCGCTTGGCCGCCCTGACTGCGGCGTTCCTGCTCGCGATGGGGTGCCATCAGCCAGAGCAGGGTGAGGATCGGAAAGAGATAGGTGGCCGCATCCAGGCTGAGGGCCAGGGTGGGTCCGGTGGCCGCCAGCAGCAGTCCCCCCAGGGGCGGTCCCACCAATTTGCCGACGTTGAAGATCACCGAGAAGCTGGCGAGGTAGGGACCGAGTTGTTCGGGCTCGTCCACCAGCAGGGCGACGTATTTGTTGCGGGCCGTCAGTTCGTAGGTGCTCGCGATTCCAATGCCCAGGGTGCTGAGCAGAAGCAGCAGGTCTTGCTTGGGACCCACCGTTAAGGGAATGGCGATGGCACCGAGCACCGCTGCGGCGAGCAGGGCCCATTGGGCGCGGATCAGGACCCGCTCACTGCCGAGTCGATCGGTGAGTACCCCGGCCGGGCCGCTGATGACCAGGGTCGGCAGGGTCAGGACGGCGAAGTTGAGCGCCAACAGAAACGGGTTGCCGGCACCCTCCATCAGCAACCAGCCTTTGGCGGTTAGCCCGGCAAAGGAGCCGGCGGTGCTGATCCCGGAGGCCAGTAAAAACGTGGTGCGTTGATGCCGCGTGAGGCGTCCTTGCAGACGCTTCAGTCCCTTTTGAATCAAGAGTGAGCCCGCTGCATCGAGAGGGCGTCTTGGACCATCGCCTTGGCTCCCACCACCTCACCAATTAGGTCGTAGGTGTCCGCGGCGGTGATGCGCACCGGGACCATCGTTCCGGGGGCAGCGCAGAGCCCGCCTTCACCGGGCATCACCCGCACTTCGCCATCCACTTCGGGGGCAAAGCGGGCGCAGCGACCAATCATTTCGCCGCTGCTGGGGTTCTCCTGTTCGATCAGGACATCTACGATCCGCCCCACCCAAGCGGCGTTGCGCTCGGCGGCAATGGGCTGCTGCAGTGCCATCAGGCGGTCCTTGCGCTCAGCGGCGATCTCCGCGGGCACCTGGTTGGGCAGCTCGGCCGCGGGGGTTCCCTCCTCGGGCGAGAAGGTGAAGACCCCCACATGGTCGAAGCGTTGCTCGGCCACGAAATCCAGGAGGTGCTGGAACTGCTCCTCGGTTTCGCCCGGGTATCCGACGATGAAGGTGGTCCGCAGCACGGCGTCCGGGAGTTGCTCGCGAATGCGCGCCAGCACACCGTTGGTGACATCGGCTTGCCAGGGGCGATTCATCGCCCGCAGGACATCCGGGTGGCTGTGCTGCAGCGGTAGATCCAGATAGGGCAGGACGTTGGGGACGTCCCGGTAGGCCGCCAGCACCTCAGGGGTGAGCCCCGTGGGGTAGGCGTAGTGCACGCGGATCCAGGGAATCTCCACCTCGCCGAGGGCGCGCAGTAGCTCGGCTAACTGGGGCTTGCCGGCGAGATCAAGGCCGTAATTCGTCGTGATCTGGCTGATCAGGACCAATTCCTGCACGCCCTGGGCTGCCAGTTGGCGCGCCTCGGCAACGATGCTCTCGATCGTGCGGGAGCGCTGGTCGCCGCGCAGGTGGGGAATGATGCAGAAGGCGCAGCGGTAGTCGCAGCCCTCGGCCACCTTCAGGTAGGCCACCGCCTCGCTGGTGGTCCGGTAGCGGGGCAGGTTCTCGTCGCCCACGAAGGTCGGGTTGGCGCTGACCTGATTCACCCGCTCGCCGGCTTCGACCCGCTCGAGCACGCTGACGATGTGTTGGTAGTCGCCGGTGCCAACGATGGCCTTGGCTTCCGGCAGGCTCTCGAGCAGTTCCTCTTGGAAGTGCTGGGCGAGGCAGCCGGCAATGATCAACTCCTTGCCCTGCTCGGCCAGTTCCACCAGGGTGCGAACGGACTCTTCCCGGGCGTCCTGAATGAAGCTGCAGGTGTTGACGACCACGACGTTGGCGTCGGCTTCATCGGCGCTGACCCCGTAGCCGGCCTCTGCCAGCAGCCCGAGCATGTGCTCGGTGTCGATGCGGTTCTTCTCGCAGCCGAGATGCGCGAACGCCACGGTTTTGCCAGTGCTTGGTCGGGCGCTATCGGTCATGGAGGAGGTCAAGAAGGTCGGCCGCGCGCTGGCCAATCCCTAACCCTACTGATCAGGATCCCTGCCACAATTCCTCCAACGTCAGGAGTCCTGCGCCGTGAGTTCATCGCGCCTGAGTGAACGTCTTGGAAGCCAGCGCCGGCGCGGCGATGGCGGCAAGCGTTGGGTGCGGGTCGTGATGGCCGTTCTGGCCACCATCGGTGTGATTGACACCGGCTCGATCACCCTGAGCAAGTGGGGCTTGATCGGCAATCTCAGCTGCAGCTCAACGGGCCTGTTTGGCTGCAATGGCTGCGAGAAGGTGCTCTCCAGCGCTTGGGGTTCGCTGTTTGGACAGCCCCTGGCCCTCTTTGGGCTGCTGGGCTACGGCGCCGTCCTGTTGATGGCCGTCGTTCCCCTCGTGCTGCAAGGGGAGTTGCGGGTGAGCCTGGGACAGCGCAGCTGGTGGGGGTTGTTTCTTCTGAGCACCGGCATGGCGGTGTTCAGCGCGGTGTTGCTGGGGGTCATGGCCTTTGGCATACGTGACTGCTGCCCCTTCTGCATCCTCTCGGCCGGCCTGAGTTCAGCGCTGTTTGTCCTCAGCCTGATTGGTGGTGATTGGGAGGACCGCGGCCAGCTGATCTTCAGCGGCGTCATTACGGCCCTGTTGGTGGGCGTTATTGGTTTGGGTTGGGCGGCCTCCGTGGGGCGTCCGGTGGTGGATTCCGCTCCAGGTGTCTCCCCTCCGGTGCGCAGTGAAAGCGGGCCGGCACAAATCGCCTTGGCGGAACATCTGACCGCCAGTGGCGCGAAGATTTACACCGCCTACTGGTGCCCCCACTGCCATGAGCAGAAGGAGCTCTTTGGTCGCCAGGCCGCCGAAAAGCTGACGGTGATCGAGTGCGCTCCCGATGGCCGCAATAGCCAGCGCGAGCTGTGTGAGGCCAAGAAGATCGAGGGCTATCCCACCTGGGAGATCAATGGCCAGCTCGATTCCGGTGCTAAGCCCCTGGCCAAATTGGCCGAGGCCAGCGGCTACAACGGACCGCCCCTTCAGTAAGCGTTAATCCGCCAGGGCCTCAGTGCTGATGCTGAGCCCCTTTCGCTGGATGCTGTGGCGCCGCCAGAAGGGCTGCCTGGCTGGGGCGTCGACGCGGAAGTGACCGCCGCGACTTTCGGTTCTGAAGAGGGCTGATTCCATCAGCAGGGCCGCCACGGTGGCCCGTTGCTTGAGGTCATGGGCCTTGGCCAGCCAACGGACCTGCTCTTGAGACAGCTGCAGAGCTTGGTCGTGCCCCAGTGTTTGGACGGCCTGCAGGAGGGGTTGCCCGCTGAGCGCGCCCTCAAGCTGCTGGCAGGCCCGGTAGCCCGCAAGCAGTTCGTGTCCGTTGCGCTCCACACCGGCTCGCCGCCAGCAGAGGCGTCGGAGCTCCTCGGTCTGCAGCTCGATCGCCTCGAGGCTGATGGGCGGAAGGTCCGTCATGGCCTTGCCAGGCAAGGGCTCTGGCCTGGCAAAGGGGGCTGGGGACAGTTCGATGTCCCGCAGTTGCCTGGCGTAGACCAGGCATTCCATCAGGGAATTGCTGGCTAGGCGGTTGGCGCCATGGACGCCGCTGCTGGCCACCTCCCCAACGGCGTAGAGGCCAGGGATGGTGGTGGCTGAGCGGGCATCGGTGCGCAGGCCCCCCATGCAGTAGTGCGCTGCTGGGGCCACGGGGATGGGGGCCTCGGTGGGTTCGAGGCCCAACTCGCGGCAGCGCCCCAGGATGGTCGGGAACTGCCGCTCCAGCTTGCTGGTCCCGACGGGCCGCAGGTCGAGCCAGAGGTGAGGGGTCTGCCGCTCCCGCATCCGCTGGACCAGGGCCCGGCTGACGGCATCCCGCGGCGCGAGATCTCCGCCGCTGAGCTGACTGACGGGGCTCTCCCCTTGGTCATCGACCAGTCGCGCGCCCTCGCCGCGCACCGCCTCGGAGATCAGGAAGTGGGGGGCCCCCGGCAGCATCAAGGCCGTCGGGTGGAACTGAACAAACTCGAGATCGCGGACCGCCGCGCCGGCCCGCCAGGCCATGGCAATGCCGTCGCCGCTGGCCTGTTTGGGGTTGGTGGTGTTGGCGAAGAGGTGCGCTGCCCCGCCGGTGGCCAGCACCACCGCCCGGGATTGGAGCCACTCCACCGTGCCGTCCACCAGCACTTGAAGGCCGCGGCAGTGGCTGTCGCTGATCCAAAGCTGAAGTGCAAGTCCCCCCTGGATCCGCTGCAGGCCCGGCCGCTGAAGCACCTTGCGCTCCAGGGCATCCACGAGTGCTCCACCGGTGCGGTCTTGGGCATGCAGGACCCGCCGGTGGCTGTGGGCGGCCTCCAGGGTGGTGCTCAGTCCGCCTTCATGGCGGTCGAAGTCCATGCCCAGCTCCAGGAGTCGCTCGACGCAGGCCGGCGCCTCGCGCACGAGCAACTCGACCGCGGGCCGATCGCAGAGATCTCCGCCCGCCTTGAGGGTGTCCTGCAGATGGCTCGCGAAGCTGTCCTCAGGTCGCGTGACAGCCGCGATGCCCCCCTGGGCCCAGCGACTCGCCGAGCGGGGGGCGCGATCTTTGCTCAGCAGCAGGATGCTGAGACCTTCCGGTAATTCGAGGGCTGCCATCAGGCCTGCGGCACCCCCGCCCACCACGATTACGTCCCAATTGGAGGGAATGGACGGCATCAGGCCTGGACTGACTGAGGCAACAAAAAAGCCGTCGGGATGGCCCGACGGCGGTCACCGGCTGCGGAATCTAGACCTCAGCTGAGCGCTTGAAACGCTCAGGCAATCAACGGTATTGGCCGTCGTTGATCCGATCGAAGCCTTCGTTGAGGGCGATGGACGCCGGGGTGACAGTGAAGTTGCCCTTGTACTTCTCCACCAGTTCCTTCTGGCGATCGGTCAGATCGAGGCTGAACAGATCGTCAACACTGTTGTAGGGGCCACCCAGGACGATCTTGCCGGCCAGGGTGGGGTACATCCCAGGGAAGGCTTGGAATCGACGGACCGAGCAGTTGTTCAGGTCGATCTTGTCGCCGCGCTCTGAAATCTTGTCGTCTGCGACGTTGCGCAGCGAGTCGGCCTGAGCGGCGGGGGCGATGATCAGGCTGAGGAGCAGGCCGGCCATCAGCACTCCACTCATGAGCCACGAAACCAGCCGTTTCATTGATAACTCCGTCTGAACGGGAACCACAGGGAGAGGGCTGCTAGGCAGCCAGCCCTGCAAACCTACAAGCAGCGGTCCTCGCGGCTGTGCCCTTGCGTTGAGGCTTTTGCAGTTCTTCAGATCAGCCCACTCCAGTGGGGTGACCAGAGGGCTGCAGCGAGAAAAAGTCCATCCACAGCAAGGGTTGTCGCCATGGCGGCCGCGGCGACTCTCCAGGCGCCATCGGGATGGTGCCAATAACGGCGGCAGAGGTTCAACAGCACCACACCCGCCAGCAGGGTGACCCCCAGGGGCATGGGCTCCAGCACTCCAAGGGCCGCCTGATGCAGCAGGGCGGTGGCCTGATCGATGGGTGCACTTAGCACTTCGGTCCAATGGCGCATGACACCGGTCACGGCCATCACACCGTCGGTGGCTGCGGTTCCCACCAAGGAGGCCAGGTAGAAGCTGGCCGCGAGGCGCCAGCGGGTGCTGAGTCCCCCGAGGGCCAGGGGCAGGGCGAAGGCCTCAATCGGCAGATGCCAGAGGGGATGCAGGCGGCACCAGCCCCAAAACAGGCACCCCCCAAGCCAGCTGCCGCTGAAGCCCACCAGCAAGCTGCCGGTACTGCTCAACCGTTGGTTGGGGTGCTCCGACAGGGCGATCCCCAGGAACAGCAAGGGGGCCGTGAAGAGCGCCGCAGAAAAGGGTGCCAGGCGCACCCAGGGGGCCTGAAGGAAGACCGGCAGGGCCACCAGTAGGCAGCCAGATAGCCAAAGCCCCCAGCCTTTTGCCTCGGAGCCACGGCTTGGCGTTGCCTGGGTCAGCGTCCCTGTGGTGAGGCTGGGCTGCACCCCGAGCACAACGCCTGTAACGAAAGGTATCCAACCTTAAAGGGTGCGCGGCTTCTCAAGGCTTCCCCCCGCGCATAGGGTCTGGCCTGATCCTTGCTGCCCTGCCGTGACCACCCTTCCCCCCACTGAGTCGCTGGGGGTCTTGGAGGCCTGTTGGCGTTTTTTGGTTCTCGGTGTGGTGCAGGGCCTGACGGAGTTCTTGCCCATCAGCAGCACGGCGCACCTGAAGGTGGTGCCGGTCCTGCTCGGCTGGGGTGATCCCGGCGTGGCGGTGACCGCGGTGATCCAGCTGGGAAGCATCGCTGCGGTGATTGGCTTCTTCCGCGAGGACCTCAAACAGGTGATCCAGGCCTCCTGGCAGGCCTGGCGTGCTCAGCGTTGGGAGACCCCTGAGGCGCGCTTGGGGCAGGCGATTCTTTGGGGCACCCTGCCGATCCTGGTGGCGGGCCTGGGGATCAAGCTCTTTGTTCCGGACTTTGATCAGTCCCCGCTGCGCAGCCTCACCTCCATCGGGATCGTCTCGATCGTGATGGGCCTGCTGCTGGGGCTGGCGGAGCGTTGGGGCAGCCGTCGCCGCGTTCTCGGCGATGTCGAGCTACGGGACGGCTGGCTGGTGGGCCTGGCCCAAACCTTGGCTCTGATCCCGGGTGTCTCCCGCTCGGGCAGCACCCTGACGGCCGCGCTGTTTGACGGCTGGAAGCGTTCGGAAGCCGCCCGCTTTTCCTTCTTGCTTGGGATTCCGGCCATCAGCCTGGCCGGTTTGGTGGAGCTCAAGGATGCGTTTTCACAGCCAGCGGCCGGCGGGGCCCTGCCGCTGCTGGTGGGCATTGCCTCTTCGGCGGTGGTGTCTTGGCTGGCGATTGCCTGGCTGCTGCGTTTTCTGCAGAACCACAGCACCTGGTGGTTTGTGGGCTACCGCGTCTTTTTTGGTCTGGGGGTGATCCTTTGGGCTGCCCGCAGCATCGCCTGATCCAGCTGCGTCTCAGACTGAAGGCAGGTGTGCAGTAGCGGCCTGTGTGGAATGAGCCTTCGGCCGGGGTGGTCCTCGCCGAGACAAATGGAGAGGTCAGGCTTCCCGCTCCCGCGGTGGTGGATCGCGTCGAGCCGGACTCCATCGGCGATGAGTTGGGGATCCAACCGGGTGATCGCCTGCTGAGCATCAACGGGGTGCGCCCCAGGGATCTGATTGACCTGCAGTTTTTGGTCGGAGAGGAAGAGCTCTGCCTGGAGGTGCAGGACCCCGATGGCAGCGTGCATCGGGTGGAGCTGGAGAAGGATGCCGATGAGGGCCTCGGTCTGGCTTTCACCGAGGCGCTGTTCGATGGCTTGAAGCAGTGCAATAACGCCTGCCCCTTTTGCTTCATCGACCAGCAGCCCCCGGGCCACCGACGCAGTCTCTACGTCAAAGATGACGACTACCGGCTGAGCTTTCTCTACGGCTCCTACCTCACCCTGACGAACCTCTCGGCTGCGGATTGGCAGCGGATCGAGCAGCAGCGCCTCTCGCCCCTGTTCGTCTCGGTGCACGCCACCAACCCGGAGCTCCGTTCCCAGCTGCTGGTGAACCCCAGGGCGGCGTTGCTGCTGGAGCAGTTGGCTTGGTTCCAGCAGCGGCAGCTGCAGATCCATGCCCAGGTGGTGGTCTGCCCGGGCCGCAACGACGGCGAGGCTCTCGAGCAGACCCTCAGGGATCTCTCGGATTTCGCCGGTGGGGAGTGGCCAGCGGTGCTCTCTGCCGCCGTGGTGCCTGTGGGCTTAACCCGTTATCGGCCCGATGGGGATGGCTTGGTGCCGGTGGACCGGTCCTGCGCCCAGCGGGTGATCGCTCAGGTGGAGGCCTTGCAGGAGGGATTCCGGGAGCGCTTCGGTAGCCGTTTCGCGTGGCTCTCGGATGAGTGGTATTTGATGGCGGGCTATCCCCTGCCGGATCGGGCCGACTACGAGGACCTGCCCCAAGAGGGCAATGGGGTGGGGAGTATTCGCTCTTTTCTGGAGGCGATGGATGAGGCCACCAGCGATCTGCCGGCTGCCCTGGCGGCCCCCAGGCGGGTGAGTTGGGTGGTGGGGCAGTTGGTGGCAGAGGCCCTGCAGCCGGCGGTGGACCGTCTGAACCAGGTCGAAGGCTTGGAGGTGTTGCTCAAGGGGCTGCCGAGTCCCTACTGGGGTCAGGATCAGGTCGTAACGGGGTTGCTCACTGGTTCGGACCTGCTCGAGGGCTTGGAGGGCGCGGAGCTGGGTGATGAATTGCTGTTGCCTGCTGTAATGCTGCGTCAGGGTGAACCGATCTTTTTAGACGACCAACCCTTTGAAGCCGTTGCGGCGCAACTCAAGTCCCCTGTGCGCCTGGTGCATGGGGCGGACGACATCGTGGCCGCCTGCCTGGGCGACTGAAGACTGATTCATTAAAGTCTGGTCAGATTTATTTGTCAGGGTTTTTGGTGGGTCGCTTATTTCGCTCAATTGCTGCGGCCACTGGTTTCTCCCTGTCCTTAGCCACTCCGCTGGCCGCGGCAGCCGCTGATGAGGCTGCAACTGCTCCTCAGGCAGCCCCCAAGTTGGAGCTGATTGATCCCCCGCCGATGCCTCTGCCTTCGGCGTTCAGCACCAAGGGCCAGCGTCCGAAGTCCAACCCGACGGTGCTTCCTCCGGCTGCCACCAAGCTCGACCCAGCGCTTCAGCGGCTGGCAGCCCCGGCAACCCTGGCCCTGCCGGATAAAGCTGATCAAGTCAAAATCATTGAGCTCCGCCCGCTCTCACTCCAGGACGTGGAGAACCTGGCGGAAGTCAACAACCCCAACCTCAAGGCCGTCGCAAGCCGAGTCGATCAAGCGCAGAGCAGCCTCAGGGCAGCCATTGCCTCCTGGTACCCGAATTTTGACTTTTCTGCAGGGCAATTTCCAGCGTGGACTTATGGACGTGCGTACAACTATCTGAACTCCATTGGTTCCACCACCGAAGGCGGTGACACCACAACCAATCGCTGGGCAGCTACGGCAAACCTTGGCTTCAACTGGGATCTGATTAATCCCCAGCGGGTTCCCCAGGTGAGCGCGGCCCGTGATGCGTTTGAGCAGGCAAAGAACACCTACCTGATTGCCCTCCGAGATCTGCGTCTGCAGGCATCTCAGGCGTATTTTCAGCTCCAATACAGTGATGACAACGTTCGGATTGGTCAAACCTTCGTTCAAGCTTCTCTGGTCAGCCTGAGAGATGCCAGGGCTCGCTACCAGGCCGGAGTGGCGACCAAACTGGAAGTTCTCGAGGCTGAAACCCAGCTCGCGCGTGACCAAGACCTTCTGACCGAGTCCTTGGCAAATCAGGCGAATGCGCGACGGAATTTGGCGCGTTTGCTTGATCTTCCGCAAAACATCACTCCGACGGCCAAGCAACCCCTGCGTCCTGTAGGGGTTTGGCTGCCTTCTCTTGAGGAGAGCATTTTGGGGGCCTATGCTTTTCGCGAAGAGCTTGATAATGCACTTTTAAGTATCTCCGTCTCCAACAGCAACGCAAACGCTTCTTTGGGTGCTGTCCAGCCGTTCTTGAGCATTGTCAATAACTTTGTGACGGGCCGCACTTTTGGCTACGCCGGACTGAACCCTGAGTTCGGTTCTGTTGAGAGTGGTCAAACTTGGTCAGCAGACAACACGGTCGGTCTGAATATGCGCTGGTCGATCTTTGATGGTGGTCGCGCCCGGGCGCAGTACCGCCAGTCCAAGCAACAAGCCCAGGAAAACGCATTCCGTTTCGCCGAGACCCGTGATCGGGTTCGCTACGAGGTCGAGCAGAGTTTCAACAATCTGCGGGCTGATACGCGCACGATTCAGACCACATCACGCGAGGTGCTGTCCTCCCGGGAATCGCTCCGCTTGGCTCGCCTTCGCTTTCAGGCCGGTGTGACCACCCAGCGAGAGGTCGTTGATAACCAGCGGGACTTGACTCAGGCACAGCTGCGGTATGCAAGAGCTCTCGCTGACTACAACAACGGTCTTTCGGAGTTGCGCCGCCGCACTGGTCTTGATCAGATCGGCATCTGCAAGCCCCCCAAGCTCTCGGCGATCAAGCCGCTTGAGGACGAGACCTACACCGTTCCTGTCCCACCTGAGCCCCTGCCGCCAGCCTGCTCCGCCCCCTACCCGGCGGCGAAGAGCTAGGGCTTAGTCCGACTAACGTCAGTGACCAGCTGAGCGACTGCAGCTGTCTCTTCCTCTTCCTCGTCTAATCCGTCTGGGGTTGTTCCAGGGGTGCCTGGGCTGTCTGGCGGTGATCTTTGTCGGGATGCTCAACCGGGTGATGCTCACGGAGCTGGGTTTCCCTGGGCTGCTGGTGGGTGGTGCCCTGGCCCTTGAGCAGGTGGTGGCCCCGGCGCGCATCCTGTTTGGACAGATCTCCGATAGCCGGCCCTGGGCAGGCAGACACCGCACCCCCTACATCTGGTTGGGTTCGGCTCTCTTCTGCAGCCTGGCGGTGCTGTTGATCCCGCTGATTTTCCGCCTGCATGCCGCCTTCGGTTCAGGGGATGCTGGGGCGATTACGGCTGGGATTGCGTCGATCTGTGCGGTGGTGGCTTGCTACGGCCTGGCGGTCTCGCTGGCGACGACGCCCTACCTAGCCCTGGTGATTGACCTGACGAGCGAGGAGGAGCGCCCCCGCGCGGTGGGTTTGATTTGGTGTCTGCTCACCGTTGGCATCGTGGTGGGTGCGATTGCCACCAGCATTTGTTTGAAGGGGCTGGATGGGGTGAGTGACCCAGCGCTGCTTGAGCCAGCGCTCTTCCAGTTCTTGGCTCGCGTGGCCGTGGTGGTGTTTGCCCTGACGGTCTTTGCCACCTGGGGCGTGGAGCCCCATGCGAGTGAGCGGGCGATTAGTCGCTCGGAGGACCGTGAGGATGCGATCACCCTCGGGGATGCCTGGCGTCTGATCACCTGCAGCCGACAGGTGCTGGTCTTTTTCTGCTTCCTGCTGGCGTTCACCTTGGCGGTCTTCCTCCAGGACCCGATCCTGGAGAGCTACGGCGCGGAGGTGTTCGGTCTGCCGATCGCTGCTACGGCTTCCTTGAGTGCGGTTTGGGGGTGGGAACCCTGCTGGGCTTGCTGCTGGCCGGGCTCTGGTTGGTTCCCAAGCTTGGGAAGTTCAGCGCGGCTCGGCTGGGCTGTCAGCTGATCCTGCTGTCGCTGCTGCTCTTGGCTGGCGTCGGGGTGCTGGCTGATCCGAATGCATTGCGGATCGTGCTGTTTCTGTTCGGACTGGCGACAGGGATCGGAACCAATGCCACCTTGGTTTTGATGCTGGATCTCACCCTTCCTGCTGTCGCTGGCACCTTTGTCGGTGTCTGGGGCCTGGCCCAGGCCTACTCACGGGCGTTGGGCAAGGTGATGGGTGGTGGTCTGTTGGATGCAGCACGCTGGGTGTTGCCTGAGGCACCAGCGCATGTGGCCTATGGGCTGGTGCTGTCGTTTGAGGCGTCCATCGCGGTTCTGGCCTTGGTGCTGTTGAGCCGCGTCAGCCTGAAGCAATTCCGGGCTGATACAGCCGGCAATCTCGATCGTGTTCTCGCTGCGGAGCTGGGGTGACGATGCTTTCTCTTGCGATGCCAGAAGGCTTGGAGCAGCTGGGGCTACTGCTGGATCAGGTGGCAGAGCGACAGCGACAGGACTTTGGCCAGCTGGATTCCGAAGCCAAGGCCGATGGGAGCCTGATCACAGCCTGTGACCGCTGGAGCGACGCCACCTTGGTCAAAGGCTTGGCTGAGCTCTATCCCGGTGAGGGTGTGCTGAGCGAGGAAGGAAGTCAGTCGGTTCCGACCTCGGAGGCCTATTGGGTGGTGGACCCCCTCGATGGCACGACCAACTTCGCGGCGGGGATTCCCTATTGGGCGATTTCCCTGGCCCGCTTTGAGAACGGTGTCCCGGTGCTGGGGGTGTTGGACGTACCGCCCCTGCGTCAGCGGATCGTCGCGATTCGAGGCGGTGGAGCCTGGCGTAAGGACAAGAAATTGGGTGCCCCTTCGGCCCGTAATCAGGTGGCCGGTTGTGCGTCGCTTTGCAGCCGCTCGATTGGGGTGCTGCAGAAGCTTCCGAATCAGCGTTTCCCTGGGAAGATTCGGCTGCTGGGGGTGGCCAGCTTGAACCTGGTGAGTGTGGGGATGGGGCAGACCATCTCGGCCTTGGAGGCCACACCGAAGATTTGGGACCTGGCTGCCGCATGGCTGGTGCTCCAGGAATTGAATTGCCCGATGGATTGGCTGGTGCGGGATCCGGCTCAGCTCAGGCCCGGCGAGGATCTAAGTGAGGCCAACTTCCCCGTGCTGGCGGCGCGCAACGCGGAGACCCTGGCGCGCTTCAAGCCCTGGGCGGACGTTCTGGTGGGCCGCGTTTGACGGGATGGGGGTT